>NZ_JBFTQY010000005.1:0-148926 GCF_056399245.1 Rhizobium sp. 01N447_2 | reverse complement strand
CTGGTGGACGTCTTGAAGGCGGCCGGCGAGCCCACGCGCCTGCGTCTTCTGGCGCTTCTTGACGGCGGCGACCTGACGGTGACCGATCTTACCGAAATTCTCGGCCAGTCCCAGCCGCGCATCTCCCGCCATCTGAAGCTGCTCGGCGAAGCCGAACTGATCGAACGCTACCAGGAGGGCGCCTGGGCCTATTTCCGACTGAAGCAGGACGGCAAGGCGGCCATGCTGGTGCGGGCGCTACTCAAGCATGTCTCCGAGAACGATCCGACCATCCTTCGCGATGGCGAGCGGCTTTCGCAAGTCAAGCGCCAGCGTGCCGAGCGGGCGCAGGCCTATTTCAGCCGCAACGCGGCCGAATGGGACGAGCTTCGCCGCCTGCATGCGGCTGATGAGGAGGTCGACGCCGCTGTCATCCGGCTGCTCGGCAACCAGCCGATCGATTCGCTGCTTGATCTCGGCACCGGCACCGGCCGCATCCTCGAGCTTCTATCCGGCCTCTACCGCCGGGCGATCGGAGTCGATGCCAGCCGCGACATGCTGAGCGTGGCGCGCGCCAATCTCGACAAGTCCCGCATCACCAAGGCCACCGTGCGCCACGCCGATATCCTGAACCTGCCGTTCGAGGGACAGGATTTCGACCTAGTGACGATCCATCAAGTGCTGCATTTCTTCGATCAGCCGGAAATTGCGATCGCGGAAGCGGCGCGCATGCTCCGGCCGGGTGGTCGGCTCGTGGTCATCGACCTGGCGCCGCACACGCTCGAATATCTGCGCGACGAGCATGCGCATGTCCGTCTCGGCTTTTCGCACCAGGCGATGTCCGACTGGCTGCGCAAGGCCGGGCTCGACGTCGAGCAGGCCGTCGATCTTCATCCGGGTCAGCAAAGCGGGCAAGGGTTGACGGTCACCGTCTGGCTCGCGCGCGATCCGAGGCGCCTCATGGCTTCGCAGACGAGCGAGGGCGCTGAACCTACATTTGCCGGGAGGGTATGACATGGCTTTGAAAAACGAAGCACGCGGCCGCAACATCAGGGTCTCCTTCGAATTCTTCCCGCCGAAATCGGAAGAGATGGAAGGGCAGCTCTGGCATACCGTCAGCCAGCTGCAGGACTGGGATCCGGATTTCGTGTCGGTGACCTATGGCGCCGGCGGCACCACGAAGGCGCCGACGCTGACCGCTGTCACGCGTTTCCTCTCACAGACGCCGCTTGCCACCGCCTCGCATCTCACCTGTGTCGGTGCGACCAAGGAGGAGACGCATCAGGTGGTCGATACGTTCCGCAAAGCCGGCGTAACGCATTTCGTGGCGCTGCGCGGCGATGCGCCAGGCGGCGCCGGCGCGCCCTACCAGCCGCATCCCGGCGGTTATGCCAATGCGGCGGWGCTGGTGGCTGGCCTCAAGGAAATTGGCGATTTCGAGATTTCGGTCTCCGCCTATCCGGAAAAGCACCCGGAAAGCCGCGATACGGCGGCCGATATCGACATGCTGAAGCGCAAGGCCGACAATGGCGCCGACCGGGCGCTGACGCAGTTCTTCTTCGACAACGACAATTTCGAGCGCTATCTGGAGCGGGTGCGCGGCGCCGGCATCTCGATCCCCGTTGTGCCCGGCATCATGCCGATCCAGAACCTGACGCAGCTGAAACGCTTTGCCGGGGCCTGCGGCACAATCATCCCCGCCTTCCTCGACGAGCGCTTTGAAGGCTTCGACGACAAGCCCGAGGAGCGGGCGAAGGTCGCCGCCGAAGTCGCTGCCGAACAGATCGAGGATCTCGTCCGGCGTGGCATCCATGATTTTCATCTCTATACGATGAACCGTGCGCCGCTGGTTTCCGCTGTGCTCGACAATCTCGGCCTCTCCCGCTCGGCGGCAAAAAGTGCGGGCGCAGCCGCCTTATCTTTGCGCGTCTGAAAGACGCGCGGCGCTGTAAAAGTGAAAAGCGCATGTCGGGCGGGACATGCGCTTTTTCGTTGGCGGATTGATCAGCTATCCAGGAGTTTAGGCACTATCAGTCGTCATACTTTCGTCGGCCGGCTCAGATGAAGAGCATGGACAAGACGAAAGCAAACGCTGCACTGACCAACAGAACATTCAAGGATTGCGTGAGTCCCATGTCTGTCTCCTCGCGTTAACCCGCCGATAATATGTCTGAAATATGTCGGTTGGGAAGCAGATCTTATGCTGCGCTGCAGAACGGTTCAGTGGATAAGTCGAATAGTGCTCTTGCAAGCCTTTGAAATAGATCAATAATTTTCAACAAATTTTTGTTCACACAATTTAACATGCCGTTAAATCAGGCGATTGTGGATTTACCTATGCGTCTAAAACATGGCGGATCGGCAACCGGTTGAAAACATGCGAAATTCGCAACCGGTTCAAACAGCTTTCGCCAGCAGGCGATAGGCGCGGCCATCGAGAATGATGAGGCCGAAACCGATCAGCGCCATGCCGGCCAATTCGCCAAGTGCGAGCCTTTCGCCGAGGAAAAGCACGCCGAGAAGGATGGCGCTCGGCGGCACCAGCAGGGTGACGAGCGAGGCGTTGGTGGCGCCGGCGGTTGCCATGATCCGGAAATAGAGGATGTAGCCGAAGGCCGTCGACAGCAGCGCCAGCGCCAGGATGGCCAGGAGCGCATCCAGCGGCGGTGCGGCAAGCGCCCAGGGACGATCGGCCAGCAGCGACAGCGGCAGCGCAATCAGCGATGAGGCGGTCAACTGGCCGGCGGCAGTGACAGGAGCAGGAACATCCTTGAAGCGTTTGCCGTAAGTGGCGGCGAAGCCATAGGAGATGGCGGCAAGTACGGGAAGAAACAACGCCCAGAGCGGCGCTTCGCCACCAGCCGACATGCCGGGGCCGATCAGCACGATCGTTCCGGCCAAACCGACCAGGCAGCCGGCGATCTTTGCCGGTGACAGCTTCTCGTCTGATGTGAAGTAGTTGGCGATCAGCACGGTCCAGATCGGTGTCGTCGCATTCAGAATCGCCGCAAGACCGGCGCCGATGCGGGTCTGGCCGAAGAAGATCAGCGCATGCGGTAGGGCATTGTTGATGAGCCCGAGGATCAGGAATTCGCACCAGCGGGCCTTGAGGATCGCATAGAATTCAAAACGGCCGGCGATATAAGTATGCAGCGCCAGCGCCGCGAGCAGCAGCCTGAAGAAGACGAGGGTCAGCGGCGGCACATGCTGGACGGCGATGCGGGCAAAGAAGAAGGAGCCACCCCAGATCAGGCCGAGCAGGACCAGCAGGCCCCAGGTCCAGGCATTCATCCTGCTGTCCATGCCGATTCCTCCACCGTGAGCCGCTCGTTTTGCCGAAAGCCGGCACCGGATTTCGACCTGATGCTTTAGCGCAGGTGGCGGACCGCGCCACCCGTTTCTTGCGAAGCGGGCGGCGGTAAAATGTCAGCGGGGATCAGAGAGCATTGAGAAGGGCAGGCGTCGCCCAGCCGTCGGCCGGCATGCCGAGGCGCTGCTGTTCCTTCTGGATCGCGACACGCGTGCCGGAGCCGAGGATGCCGTCGATCTCGCCGACATCATGGCCGAGCGACTGCAGCTTGGTCTGCAGCGCCTTCATCTGGTCGCTGGCGAGCCCCTGTTCCGGCACGCCCTTGAGATAGGGTTCGGCGCCCGAAAGGCGCGTCCCGAAATAGGCAGCCGAGGTCGTGTAGATGAACGACTTGTTCCATTCGAGATAGATCTTGAAATTGGGATAGGCGATGAAGGCCGGTCCCATGCGGCCCTGCGGCAGAACGAGGTCGCCTTCGAGGTTGCCGAAGGCGGTATTGCCGTCGCGCGGCTTGACGCCAAGCGCGAACCATTCTCCCGCTTTCATCGTGCCGCCGAGGCCGGATTTTTCCCAGGGCAGATTGTCGGGCAGGGTCACTTCCTGCAGCCAGGGCTGGCCGCGCTCGAAGCCGAGATGCTGGATGAATTTCGCCGCCGTCAGGATGGCGTCCGGGCTGCTTTGCTTCAGGCGGATATGACCGTCACCGTCGCCATCCATGCCATAGGCAATGATGTCGCGCGGCAGCATCTGCACCTGGCCGATCTCGCCGGCCCAGGCGCCGGTATTGGTGGCGGGGTCGAGGTCGCCGTGCTGAACCATCTCGACAAGGGCGATCAGTTGCGGGCGGAAGAGTTCCGGGCGGCGGCAGTCATGCGACAGCGTCACCAGGGCGTTGCGGGTGTTGAAATCGCCCTGGACGGCGCCGAAATCGGTTTCCATCGCCCAGAAGGCGGTGATGACGCCCGGCGGGACGCCGAACTCCTGCTCGGCGCGGGCAAAGACGTCGGCATATTGCTTCATCTTCTGGCGGCCGATGTCGAGGCGGGCCTGGCTGACGGTGCGCTGTGAGAATTCGAGGAAGGTCTGCTTGAAGACGCCCTGAGCGCGATCCCGGCTCAGCACCTTGGGGTCGATCTCGGCGCCGGCGAAGGCCTCGTCGGCGGCTGCAGCACTGGCGCCGGCTGCGACCGCATCTTTCTTGACGCCGTCGAGGAAGGCGGACAGATCGCCGCCGCAGGGCGCTGCCGGGGCTGCGTCTGGCGCCTGCTGGGCGGCCGCGCCGCCTGCGAGGGCGAGGGCAAACAGAAGGGCGAGTGCAGAGCGGCTTGCGAGCGAGCGGTGCATGGATGCGGTCCTTATATCAAACAGATTGCCGTCGCTTTCACAGACGAATGTGACGGAAGCAAGAAACATCGCAAGACGTTACTAAGAATTTCTATCCTTGGAAACGGTCGCGACCCAATTGTTCCAGTTCTTTGCGCTGCCGGCGAAGACATTGATATCGGTCGGCCCACTGATGCCAGGAATAACGCCGGTCGAGGTATATTGCCAGAAGGCCCAGCGGCGGTCGGAGTAGGTCACCTCGGGGTGTTTTGCCACCGAACGGACCCAGAAATGATAATCCTGGAAGTAGCCGGCGAGATTGTCGCGATGGAAATCGACCGAGGTATAGATGATCGGGCGTTTGCCGTAATAGGCCTCCAGCCGGTCCATGAAACGCTGCATTGCGGCGCGCACGGTTTCAGCGTCGGGGCGGTAGCGGCAGGTCTTCGATTCGGCGTTCCATTCGACGTCAAGCACCGGCGGCAGGCGCATGGCCTCCTTCGGCACGTTGCGGATGAACCAGTCGGCCTGCTCGTCGGCGGAGGAGCRGAAATAATAGAAGTGATAGGGAGCGTGCGGGATGCCGGCGGCGCGGGCCTCGCGCCAGTATTCGTCGAAGCGCGGATCGACCCTGTCCTTGCCTTCCGTCGCCTTGATGAAGGCGAAGGCCACTCCGGAATTCTTCACCGTGCCCCAGTCGATATCGCCCTGCCATTTGGAGATGTCGATGCCGTGGATCGCATTCTGCTGCGGATGCTTCGCCCCGAAATCCTGCGGATCGGTATCCTTGAAGCGTGTCTTCGGTTTGATCGATGCCGTTTCGAGATAGTCATGACCGGAGGAGCTGCAGCCGGCCAGCAGGATGGCCAGGGGCAAAACGCAAAACAAAAACCGGCGCATGGGCGTCCTGTCGTAACTCGAATGATCTCTTTGCCCCACAGCCTGACCTTCGAAAAAGACGAGTCAGCAGAGGATAACCCTCTTTTCACCATATCAACGTAAAAAATCGGTTAGTTTCAAGCGAATTATAAGCGCTTGCAGATAATAGCAGCCCGCCAGGCATAACCGCCGCCGACGGTATCGAACAACAATATCGCGTTGTTTTCATGGGCTTGCGCTTCCAGGACCTCCCGCAGATCGGGGCGCGGGGTGACGTGGAATTTCGCAAGCCAGGACTGCAGCATGCGCCGGAACCAGCCCGGCAAGCCTTCTTGCTGGCCGAAATCGACGATGTGCAGCTGGCCGCCGGGATTGAGTGCGGCGATCGATGCATCGACGGCGCGCTCCCAGTCCGGGATCATCGACAGGGCATAGGAAATCAGGATGCGGTCGAAGCCGCTGACGCCGAATTCGCGCGGTGTGAACGCCGTGGCATCGGCGACGCGGAATTCCGGGATCGTCGCCTTGGTGGCGAAGGTTCTGCGCGCCGAAATCAGCATTTCCTGGGATATGTCGAGGCCGAACAGCTTGGCGGTCGGGAAATGCCGGTGGGCGAAGGCCATGTTGCGCCCGGTGCCGCAGCCGACTTCAAGCAGAGTGCCGCCTTCGGGCACGTCGAGATTGCGGATCGTGTTGTCGCGGCCGAGAAGATAATATTTGCGGGTCAGGTCGTAGATATGGCGCTGGTAGCGATACATGCCATCCATCAGGCTGGCATGTTCATCGCTCTTTCCTGACGTCTCAGTGCCGACCTTGCTCACGCCTTCTTCCCGTAGATGTGGAAGCCGCCATAGATTGCCGAGCGATCGAGCGCGGTCAGCTCACGTGACTTCTCCTCAAAGTAATCCCACTGGTCGCGGATCACAGGCGCCAGACGGCCTTCGATGATGCTCTTTTCGGCGGCGGTGCGGAAGATCACGCGGGCGCCTTCGCGCGCCGTGCGGGTGATTTCCGTCCAGACGTCGTTCAGTTGCTCGTCGGTCATCCAGTCCTGCGCGTCGAGCAGGATGTAGCGGTCGCGCGAGGCGGCCGGCTCGCGCGCCAGAAGCTCGGTGAAGCTTGCGTGGTGGACGTTGACGCGGTCGACATTGGCGCGGATCACCTCATAGTGCTCCGACTTCAGATAGGTCGGCAGCGGGCCTTCCGCTTCGGTGCCGTAGCGCCGGCCGAAGGCCTGCCAGGCGAAATAGTTGTCGCTCATCGGGAAATGACAGGCGAGCTTTTCCAGGCGGTGCTTCAACACCGGCGCGATCGAATGATCGGCGGCAAGGCTTGCAAGTTCGTCATATTGCTGCGGCGGAATGCCGAGGCCGAAGAGCGAGCTCTTGCGACCGGTGATCCAGCGCACGACCGGCTTTTCGAAGAGCGGCGCGATCTGCTCGTCGAAGAACTGGCGCTGCTCGCGGATTGAGCGGGTCTTGGTCATCTCGCGCAGCTTGACACCATGCAGGCGGGCAAGAAGATGGGCCGCGCCGATGAAGCGGCCGAGCAGACCGGTTTCGTAGATGTTGCGGTCGAAGACGGTGACACGGCGGCGGCCGAACTTGCGGCCGTTCCAGTAGCTGCGGGTCGCCTCATCGAGGCGGGCGGCGAGATGCTGGTCGTAGGTGCGGCTGTTCGACTTCTCGTTCGGCATCGCCAGGAAGCGGACGAGATCGGCATGGCCGGGAAGGTGCTTGAAGGCGGCAAGCTTCAGGCGGTTCAGGGCGATGTGGTGCGGGTTGAGATCGACGACGTCGATTGAGGCCGGCGCCTTGGAGAGATAGGCGAGCATGTTGCAGCCGCCAGAACCGATGGTGACGATGCGATGGTTGGGCTTCAGCTCCATCGCCTGCATGTCGAGATCCGGATCCTCCCAGATCTGCGGATAGACGAGGCCGGAAAAGAGAAGGCCGAAGAGACGCTCGGAAAAGCCATCCTTCGAAAAAGCCTTGTGGCGGAGAAGGGCGTCCTTGAGTTTCCGGTTCTTGCGGAAGCCGGCATCCGGTGCAAATTCTGACATGAGTCTGTCACCTTTTTAGCGTTCAGGGCGTGTAACGCGCCTCTGCTACAGTTTGATGACGCGGGCTGTGGAGGCGCCGTTCCTGGGAGACTTCGACCTCCTCGGGAGAGCGACCGGGTGGCTCTCCTGGGAAAGTGATCGGGATGATGGCCGTTCTTCGCTTCGGCCCCTTTCCGGCGCGTGCGATTCCTGCTTCTCTCCCGGCAGGAGGAATGCCATGCGATTTGTCCTGCGTATCCTGAAGGCGCTCGCTCTCCTTCTCGTTCTCGTCGTCATCGCTGCTGCCGGCTGGCTCTTCATCCGGCCGCCGGAATTGCTGCGCGTCGGCGACGGTTATGCCGCCAAGATCGTCTGCTCCAACGTCTTCATCGCCGGCCGGGGGGCTGAGGACGTGCTCCATGACGATGTCCAGGCGCCCGGAAATCCGTTGCTGCGGCTGGTGCGCGTCAGCGTCGACCGCGACAACGACCGTGTGACGGCGCGCTTCATGGGGCTGTTTGCGCCGAGTTATGCGCTCTATCGCGGCGCTTTCGGCTGCACGAGCGTGCCGGACGGTAATTTCGAGGCGGCGGCGAATGCGGCGCCCTTCGATCCGCCGGCCAAGATGCAGGCGAATGACGCCTTGTGGCCGGAGGGCGAGGGCATCGACAATCCGGCGGACGGGAAGATCGCCGCGCTGCTGGCCGATGCCGGAGTTGCCGGCCCAGCAATGCGGGCGATCGTCGTGGTGCGCAATGGCCGCATCGTCACTGAGGCCTATGGCCCCGGCTTCTCTGCAAAGACGCCGCTAATCGGTTGGTCGATGACGAAGACGGTGAATGCGGCGGTCCTCGGCCGGCTCATGCTCGGCGGCAAGATCTCTTTCGACGATGATAACCTGTTGGCGCAGTGGAAGAACGATACGCGCGCCAGAATCAAGGTTTCCGACCTGCTCGGCATGGAGAGCGGCCTCGCCTTCAACGAGGACTATGGCGACGTCGCCGATGTGACGCGCATGCTCTATCTCGATCCCGACATGGTATCGCTGCCGGCCAATGCACCGATGGAGGCGGCACCCGGCCAACGCTTCCGCTATTCGAGCGGCACGGCCGTGCTGCTGTCGCGCATCTGGATGGACAGGGTCGGCAATGCTCAGGCGGCCTTTTCTTATCCGCACGACGCGTTGTTTTCGCCGCTCGGCATGACGAGCGCGGTGTTCGAACTCGATGCGCGCGGCACCTTTGCCGGAAGCTCCTATCTCTATGCGACGGCGCATGACTGGGCGCGCTTCGGGCAGTTCCTGCTGCAGGATGGCGTGTGGAACGGCCAGCGGCTGTTACCGGAGGGTTTCGTCGGCGCCATGCGCACCCCGACGGCAGCATCGAACGGGCGGTATACGCAGGGTCAGGCTTGGCTCGCTCCTGGCGGCTCAAGCGCCGCGTTCGGGTTGCCGGAGGATACGTTCTGGCTGACGGGGCATGACGGGCAGAGCATGGCGATCGTCCCCTCCGCCAGTCTGATCGTCGTCAGGCTTGGCCTGACGCCGAGCCGGCTCGACTATCAGCCGCAGGTGCTGCTCAAGGCGATCCTGGCGGCATTGCCGCAACCACGTGGGCCGCAACAGCAGGCCGGATCGCAACGACAGACACAGCCGCAGCCATAGGCAGCGGCTTCAGCCGTTATCTCCAGATTTCAATAATTACCTTGGGCGATGTCGGTCATGCCCTTGCGCTTGGCGTCGTAATAATAGCCGCGCGCATACAGGCGGACGGCATCGTCTTCCTTACTGTCGGAGACGAGCCAGGCGCCGCGCAGATATTTCGCGGCATATTTGATGTTGGTCTCGGCATCAAAGAGGCCGCCCGGGGCACCGTCATAACCCATGGACTTGGCGGTGTTGTACTTGATCTGCATGAGGCCGAAATAGCCGCGCTTATTGTAGGCCTTCGGATTATAGCGGCTCTCGCGATGGACGATGCGGTGAAGCAACGTCTCGGGAATTTCGTAGACCTTCGAATATTTGGCGATGAGCTTGGTGACAAAGCTCTTCTCGACCGTCGGCGCGTCGTCTTTGTCGTCGTCGCTGAACATCGGGGGCGCCGTCGGCGGATCGATCGGCCCGGATTCGTCGAAACCGTAGTCCATGCTGGCGCGCGGCGTGGTGTCGACTGCGGCAAGTGCTGCAAGCGCGCTGTTTTGCGGTGTGGCGGCAAAGGCAAGCTGCGTTGTCGGCTGTGCCGGCGTTCCCGGACGCGGCGTCGGCACGACGGACTGGATCGCCGTCATCTCGGGCGTCAGCGGGATCTGCGCATAGGCCGCCGGCTGCATGGTAAGATCGCCAGGCTGAGAAGCTGTCACGGCCGGCATCGCCGTTGCGGTCAGGGAGGGGGATGATGCCTGGGGAATGGTGGCGCCTGCAACCGCCTGACCGGCTGCGCCTTCGGCTGTCGGGATCGCGGCGAGTGTTGCATCTTCGCCAGGTTTCGGCATCGGCACGACGGTCTGGACAGCTGTCAGTTCGGCCTGGGACGTGTATTCGACGCTCGCACATCCCGTCATCATGCCGCAGAGTATCGTGGAAACGACAAGACTGCGTTTCAGGCCGGATAATCCGATCGCTACCATTCCGCCACTTTCGTGAAATCGCGCCGCCCCGGCAGCGTATAAAAGTTACCAAAAACCTTAAGCCCTGGTGACCCCATTAACCTATTCGTGACATTCCGGCAACCACGGAATATTACTAGGCTGCAATACGGCGATACCCGGCTGTTACGGCACCTGCAGCGATCAGCAGAGTGCCTCCGGTGCGGTTTACGGCGCGCTGGATGCTCGCCTTGCGAATCAGTCCGCGCGCGGTATGGGCGAGAAAAGCGTAGGTGGAGGCGTTGAGGATCGCCAGCACAAGGAAGGTCGCTTCCATGATCGCCATCTGCCCGACAAAGGGCAGGGCCGGATTGAGGAACTGCGGCACGAAGGCGACGAAGAAGATGATGCTCTTCGGATTGAGGGCGGTGACGACATAGGCGTGGAGGAAGATCTTGAGCGACTTCTCCTCCGGCAGATTGTCGTTGTCGGCAACCGGTTCGCCGATGATGGGAGCCCGCCAGAGCTTGATTCCCAACCAGATCAGGTAGGCGCCGCCGATCCACTTCAAGACGGTGAAGAGGGTCGCGGAGGCGGCCAGAACGGCACCAAGACCGAAGAGGGAAGCCGTCATCGCCGTGAAGTCACCAAGCGCCACGCCGCTCACCGTCGCAAACGCCGTCCTGCGTCCATGACCGAGCGCATAGGAAACGACGAGAAGTATCGTCGGTCCCGGTATGGCCAGCATGATGGCGGATGCGGCCGCAAAAGCGAGCCAAGCTTCAAGTGACATGGTGTCTCCTCCTATTCCTCAGAAATAAGCAAAGACATCATATTAACCATCCGTCAATCACGCTTCTTTGTATTTCTGGCCTATATTGTCCATGACTTCGGCAAACCATCCCGTCGAAAGGTCAAAAGTCTTGCCGCCCTTGATGCGCGGGAATTCTATAGTGCGCAATTTACCGTTCTGGCCTTCATCATGGCCGGTGACGCCGGAGACTTTATTGAGCGCGCTTTCGACGGCGAGATCGACCATGCTCTGGATCAGCCTGAGGTCATCGCCGTTGGCGGGCGCCGAGCGGGCGAAATAGCCCGATTTCTGCACGAGGGAACGCTCGGCGTTCAAGAGATTGGCGAACTGCTTCTGGAACCAGGCGCCGACATTGATCGTGTCGATCTTCACATGGCCGAAGGCATCGCGCTTGACGGTCTCGCCGGCGGCTTCGCGCTCGGCGACGATGGCGTCGAGGCATGCGCCTTCCGAGACAAAGACCGTGGCATGGCCGTTGCGGTCCATGCTTTCCCTCAGGCGGGCGGCCTCGGCGTCGAGGTCGAAGGCCATCTCAGGCAGGTAGACGGCGTCGATGCTCTTCAGATGCGCGTCCATCATCAAGCCATCGACATACTGGTTGCTGCTGGTGCGCTGGAGATAGGCGCGAGCGGTGGCGGCCGTCAGCCAGCCAGAATGGCGGCCCATCACCTCGTGGATGACGAGAGTGCGGGGCGCGGCCGTCTGCTCGTTGCCGACATTGTCGAAGAAATGCGCGCCAACTTCGGCGGCCGTCCAGGCGCCGAGCGACTGGCGGATCGGTACGACGTCATTGTCGACAGTCTTCGGCAGGCCGACGACGGTCAGATCGTAGCCGTTGGCGGCGAGGTAGGCTGCAAGGTCGGCGGCCGTGGTGTTGGTGTCGTCGCCGCCGATCGTGTGGAGAATGGTGATGCCGTCATTGGCAAGGCGTTCGGCGGCGACCCGCAGCGGGTTCTCGCCTTCCTTGACCAGGCCGCGCTTGACGCAGTCGGCGGCATTGGTGAGCTTGACGCGGCTATTGCCGATCGGCGAGCCGCCATAGCGGTGCAGCAGCGGCGCCTTTTCGCGCATCTCGCGGGTGATCTCGAGGCTGTCGCCGATGAGCACACCCTGGTAGCCCGACTTGTAGGCGACGATATCGAGATCGGGCGCGACGTCGCTGTAGCGTTCGATGAGGCCACCGACAGCGGAAGAGAGACAGGGCGCCAGGCCTCCGGCGGTCAGCATTGCGACTTTCTGCTTGGCCATGATCCCTCCTATGGCGTTTCGGTGCGGCGGCGTTACCTAGCGCATGGATGCGGCAGGGAAAGGGGCCTGTAAAGTAAAGAATTTACGAAAAACGCGCCTTTCTGCCGCGTTGGACTGCAAAGGCGACTGGAAGTGCGATATAATCGTTTCAAGCCCGATCTGCTTGCCGAGAACTGTTGTGGAAATTTCCGTCGCGCGCACCGGAGCCCCGTGCCGGGCGGTGCCGGCGACTGCCGGCCAGTCGCCTTATACGAGATGAAGCGGGCGCGATGAATCGTTTGCTGCGGTGCGACAATTACCAAATCGTGAAAACTGTGTTCGGCCCTACGACCAATAGTCGCCTTGCAAAGGCTGCGATTCTTTGGTCAAGCTGTTTTGCGTATAAGTTGACAAGTGTGTGAGATTTTCGATGTCCTTCTGGGAAAAACTGTTGAATGCCATTGGCAATACCGCAGGCAATGCGCTGTCTGCGGTGGTCGAGGCTATCCGCACGGTTTTCGAAGGCGATCCCGAGACCCGGCGTAAGGTGGCTTTCTCCGTGGCGATCATCGCTCTGTCGGCCAAGATGGCCAAGGCCGACGGCATCGTCAGCGAGAAGGAGGTCGAAGCCTTCCGCGAAATCTTCGAATTCCCGCAGGATCAGGCAAAGAATGTCGCCAGGCTTTACAACCTCGCGCGGCAGGACGTCGCCGGCTACGAAGCCTATGCCGAACGGCTCTCCACGCTCTGCGTCACCTGTGCGGCCAATTGCCCGGTGCTGGAAGACGTGCTCGACGGCCTCTTTCACATCGCCAAGGCCGACGGGCTGATCCACGAGAAGGAACTGAATTTTCTGCGCCATATCGGCGAGATCTTCCAGATGAGCGAAACTCGCTTCGAGCAGATTGCCGCCCGCCACGTCTCGTCCGGCGGCGATCCCTACAAGGTGCTCGGCGTCTCGCCTTCGGATGATTTCCCGACCATCCGCCGCCGTTACCACGGCCTCGTCAGCGAACATCATCCCGATCGGCTGATCTCGCGCGGCGTGCCGAAGGAATTCCACGTGATTGCCAATGAGCGCATGGCGGCGCTGAACGCGGCCTATGAGGCGATCGAGAAGGAACGCCGCGCCGCATGACCTCTTTCGGGGCCGACTGCAGCAGCGCCCGCGTGCAGCCTTCGCCGAACCATGGCGAGCGGGCGGATGGGCGCCGTCCCGACATGATCCTGCTGCACTATACCGGCATGCCGACGGCAGATGGTGCGCTCGACTGGCTCTGTCGCGCCGAGAGCCAAGTTTCCAGCCACTATTTCGTGCATGAGAACGGCGAGGTGGTGCAGCTCGTGCCGGAAACACGGCGTGCCTGGCACGCGGGAAAAAGCAGCTGGCACGGCGAGACTGATATCAATTCGCTGTCGATCGGCATCGAGATCGCCAATGCCGGCCATCCGGGCGGGCTTCCTGATTATCCGAAAGAGCAGATCGCTGCGGTGATCGAATTGTGTCGCGACTGTGTCAAACGTTGGTCGATCACGCCGGAACGGGTGCTCGGGCATTCCGATGTCGCCCCGATCCGCAAGGTCGATCCGGGCGAGAAATTCCCCTGGGCCGAGCTCCACCGGGCAGGCATCGGGCACTGGGTCGAACCGGCAACGATCACCGGCGGGCGCTTCTTCCAGCGCGGCGATACAGGCCAGCCTGTCGAGGCGCTGCAATCGATGCTGTCACTCTATGGTTACGGCACTGAAATCACGGGTGAATTCTCCGAAAAAACGGCGAGCGACGTGAAAGCTTTCCAGCGCCATTTCCGGCCCGAACGGGTGGATGGCATCGCCGATTTCTCGACGATCGACACGCTGCACCGGCTGCTTTCAGCATTGCCGCGTTATTCCTGACCGGAAGAGCCGGATATCAGGGCTGATTTCTTGCGGCCGGCGTGAAATCCACCTCGCCACATCATTTCCCTATTATCTCCTCATTGCGATGGTCTAAGAACGCCCGCTGAACAGCGCTCACGGCTGTTTTCAAGTGTAACCATGAGCGCCAAATGAAACGATAAGAATTGCTGCGGAACGCGATCAGTCATTGATCGCGTGTGACCGGATGACAGCGAGGCGCGCAGTCCTGTAATTCTTTGGGTCGGAGTGAAGAGACTACATGAAGAATATGATTGTTGGTGCTGCGGCATGTGTTGGCATGCTGCTGGCGGGATATAGTTTTGCCTTGGCGAATGATGACTGGGGTGCCAGGGCCGAAACCATCTCGCTGAAAACCGTCGATCGCCAGAGCGGCTATGCCATGCCGGATTTCTCCACGAGCACTCCCTATGCCTCCCTGATCAACAAATATGCCGCTGAATACAACGTGCCCGTGGCACTCGCCCAGGCCGTCGTGCGCGTCGAGAGCAATTTCAATCCGAATGCCCGCGGCAGCGCCGGCGAAGTCGGCCTGATGCAGATCAAGCCGGCGACGGCGCGGATGATGGGCTATTCCGGCTCGAGGAAGGGCCTGTTCGATCCGGAGACCAACATCAAATACGGCATGAAATATCTGGCGGCCGCCCATCAGCTTGGCGGCGGGCAGACCTGCAACACCATCCTGAAATACAATGCCGGCCATGCCGCCACGCGCATGAACCCGGTGTCGAAGACCTATTGCGGCAAGGTCCTGGCAATGCTCGACTGAGCATGGCCAGTCGCGTCGGGACGAAATTCCCTTGCGGCATTTTTGCGGATATGAATCAGCACGCTTGCCGTGATATCCCGCCTTGAAACGAGGTGGGATATGGCAGTCGATTTCAGGTTCATCATCATCGGAAGCGGCATGATGGGTGCCGCCGCCGCACGGCATCTCTCCTCGATGGCCGACGGCATCGCGCTGATCGGCCCGCGCGAGCCGGATCAGCGCATGACCCATCACGGCGTCTTCGCCAGCCACTACGACGAAGCGCGCATCACCCGCACTTTCGACGGCAATCTTGCCTGGGGAACCTTCGCCGCCCGCGCGCTCGACCGCTACGGCGAGATCGAGGCAAGGAGCGGCATTTCCTTCTATTCGGAGGTCGGCTGCCTCTTTGCCGGTCCGACCCCGACGGACGAACAGGACTACATCAACCGGGCACTGGCCGTCAGCCGGTCGCTCGGCAGCAATATAGAGACCATCGCACCGTCGGAGCTTCCCCAACGTTTTCCCTATCTTGCCGTTGCCCCTGAATTCAGCGGATATTTCGAGCGTAAGCGCGCCGGCCACATCAATCCCCGTGCGCTGGTGCGGGCGCAGATCAAGCTTGCCGAACAGGGTGGTGTCTCGCTGATCGAGGCAACCGCGACATCCGTGCACGACGCCGGTTCCCATGTCGAGGTGACGGCCGGCGGCAGAAGCTACAGCGCCGAGCGCGTGCTGGTCGCCGCTGGCGGTTTCAGCAATTTCCATGCCCTGCTGCCGCGTCCCGTCGATACCAGGGTCATGGCGCGCACCGTCGCCTTCTACGAAATCGGCGAGCGCGAGATGGCGGTTTTCGGCGATATGCCGTCGACGATCGTGCTCGGTGACCGGGAAGAGGATCACATCTATATCCTGCCGCCGGTGCGTTATCCCGACGGCAAGACCTATCTGAAACTCGGTGGCGATACCGAGGCGCTTTCCTTCGAGAGGTTGGAGGATGCCGGCGCATGGTTCCGTTCCGACGGCAGTGCTGCCGAGCGCGATCATCTCTCGCGTGTCGCCTTGCAGCTGATGCCGGAGCTTGCCGGTTGCCGCGTGACCTCGGCGCCCTGCGTGGCGAATTTCACACCCACCGGTTATCCCTATGCCGGATTTACGCAGTCGCCACGCGTCGCGGTGCTGACAGGGGGCAATTTCGTCGCGGCCAAATCCTCCGACGAACTAGGGCGGCTGGGAGCGGTGCTTCTGGCGGAAGGACGGCTCGGCGATCAGGATTTCGGCGGCGAACTGACGCCGGTCTTCGCAGCAATTCAAGATGATACAGCGTCCTTTGCGGGTCTGAAAGGACACGCGGCGTCGTAGAGAGGAAAAGCATGGCAGTCGATTTCAAATATATCGTCGTCGGCCGCGGGCTGATGGGGGCAGCGGCGGCGCGGCATCTGGCGCGCCGAGTCGACGGTGTCGCGGTGATCGGTCCGGACGAGCCTGATGACCGCAAGGCGCATCAGGGCGTCTTCGCCAGCCATTACGACGAGGGGCGCATCACCCGTACCATCGATCCCGACCGCAATTGGGCGCTGCTCGCCAACCGTTCGATCGGCCGTTATGGCGAGATCGCCCGCGACAGCGGCATCGACTTCTATCGCGAGGTCGGCTGCGTCGTCGTCGCGCCGACGGAAAGCGATTATCTCGAGAGAACCCGACAGGCCGCCATCTCGCTCGGTGTCGAGACCCGCCTTCTCGATGGGGCCGGCCTGAAGGCCGTCTTTCCCTTTTTCGCCTTTCCTGATGGTGGCGCCGGCGTCTTCGAGGCGAGGGGGGCCGGCCACATCAGTCCGCGCAGCCTGGTCAAGGCGCAGTCGCTGCTCGCCGAAAAGGCAGGCGCCACCGTCATTCGTGACTATGTCGTTTCGATCCGTAGCGAGGGCGGCGTGGCTGTCGTCGAGACGGCCGGCGGCCGGACCTGCCGCGGTGAAAAGGTGCTGCTGGCAGCGGGCGGATTTTCCATTGCGGAGAATCTGTTGCCGCGGCCCGTTGCCATGACCGTTTATGCCCGGACCGTGACGCTTTTCGAGGTGGGCGAGGCCGATGCTGCGCGCCTGGCCGCGATGCCGTCGCTCATTCTCCGGGCGCCCGGCATCGATATCTACCTGCTGCCGCCGATCCGGTATCCCGACGGCAAATTCTATCTGAAGATCGGCGGCGATCCCGACGATCTGGCACTCAGCGGCGACGCCGACATGCGCGCCTGGTTCAAGACCGAGGGCCGCGATATGGTGCGCGCGCATCTCAAACGCATCGTTGAAGGTCTAGTGCCCGATATCGTGCCGCTCTCGATTTCGACGGCGGCCTGCGTCGTGTCGCATACGGAAAGTGGCTACCCGATGATTGGCTACACCTCATCGCCAGAAATCGCGGTGCTGACGGGCTGTGCCGGAACGTCGGCCAAGAGCTCGGACGAAATCGGCCGGCTTGGAGCCGAGCTGCTTTTGTCAGGTAGAATCGACGAACAGGGCTATTCCACGGATTTCACACCGCAATTTCGCTAGAGCATTTCCGTTTTTCTCCGAATCACGGAGGTGCTCTCTCTTTTTGTTGTTCCGCAATTCCGGACGCAAAACCGCTGCGCATTTTTGCTGGAATTGCTCTGAGCGATATCGTTTATTTCGATAGCAATTGCGATCTCTCTCGTTTATGGGAGCCCTGCCAGTTGGCTGGGCAGCCGCGCTTTACCAATGCCGAAAGGCGGTAGGGTGAGGAAAGTCCGGGCTCCACGGAAACACGGTGCCGGATAACGTCCGGCGAGGGCGACCTCAGGGAAAGTGCCACAGAAAGCAAACCGCCTGTCATGACAGGTAAGGGTGAAAGGGTGGGGTAAGAGCCCACCGCATCTCCGGCAACGGAAATGGCACGGTAAACCCCACCGGGAGCAAGACCGAATAGGGATGACGTGGCAGGTCGAAAGGCCTTCCGGCCGGTTTCCAGGCCAGTCATCCGGGTGGGTTGCGCGAGGCAGCGTGCGAACGCTGTCCCAGAGGAATGGCTGCCACGTTCCGGTTCACGCCGGAGCCATACAGAACCCGGCTTACAGGCCAACTGGCGATTACCATCTTGTGGCGCGGCAGCCGGATTTTCAGCGTAAGTCGCTGAAACCGGCTGTTTTCAAGCGGCTGTTTATGCATCCATTGGATGGATTTTTCCTGCAGGCATACCAATGCGTGTCATTTGTAAGATGACGCTGCTAACCCTTTGTTAAACTTAACGGCTTATAAATTTTTGATCATGCGTCCATTGCAAAATGGGCGTATCCCATTGACGCCCATATGGTCCCATGCTATCCCAAATGCGCACTGCACCAGGGCAATCATCTGCCCATTCATCGCAACGCAAAGGCGTCTTCCTCTCCGGAAGCGTCGGAGGGGTTTTCGCTCATCCGGCTTGCGAAGCTGTGCCTGATATCGGGAGTTTCGGGCGTCTTTTGGTCCGGATCCCTGCGGGAACGGATGTTTCGTGTGATGAGCCGCTTCCTTTCGAACGCGACCAACAGGATCGACGCCAAGGGCAGGGTTTCCGTGCMTTCGGCTTTCCGTTCCGTGCTGGCGCAGCGCAACGTCCAGGAGCTCTACTGCTTTCAGGACTTTGTGTTTCCGGCGATCAGTGTCGGCGGTCCGGATCTTCTCGAAAGATTCGAACGGCAGATTGCTGCGGAGGATCCGTTTTCGCCGGATGCAAACGAGATGTCGCTTCTCATTCATGGAGGCGGGGTCTTCATGAAGCTCGACGCCGAGGGGCGGCTGATGGTCACGGATTTCATTCGGGGCTTCACTGGCATCTCGGACGAAGTGACCTTCGTCGGTCGGGCGGATCATTTTCAGCTCTGGCAGCCGCAGGCTTTTGTGGCCGCACAGGCGCAAGCACGAGGGGAGCGCAAGCTGGCGGGCAAGCGTTCCTGAAAGAACGAGGGAACGGAATGGTGGCGAATCCTGGCGGAGGTTCAACTGATGCCGGTGGCGGACCGGTTCGTCACATTCCTGTTCTTCTCGACGAAGTCCTTGCGACACTGGCGCCCGCGCCCGGCAAGCTCATCCTCGATGGTACATTCGGTGCGGGCGGTTACAGCTCGGCCATCCTTGCCGCCGGCGCCGAGGTGATCGCGCTCGATCGCGACCCGACGGCGATTGCATCAGGGCAGGCAATGGTCGCCGCCCATGGCGGTCGGCTCAGGCTCGTTCATTCGCAATTCTCGCATCTTGGCGATCATGCGCCGCAAGGCGGGCTCGACGGCGTCGTGCTCGATATCGGTGTCTCTTCCATGCAGATCGACGAGGCCGAGCGCGGCTTCTCCTTCCAGAAAAACGGTCCGCTCGATATGCGCATGTCGGCCGAAGGCGTTTCGGCCGCCGATGTCGTCAACCGCGCCAAGGTCGCTGATCTCATCCGCATCTTCCATTTTCTCGGTGAGGAAAGCCAAGCGCCGCGCATCGCTCATGCGATCGAGAAGCGCCGCGCCGAAAAGCCGTTCGAAACGACACGCGATCTCGCCGGTCTCATCGAGCTCGTCACGCCGCGCAAGATGAAGGACAAGATCCATCCGGCAACGCGCGTCTTTCAGGCATTGCGCATCTTCGTCAATGACGAGCTCGGCGAGCTGGCGCAGGCGCTGTTTGCGGCGGAAACGTCGCTGAAGCCAGGCGGGCGGCTCGTCGTCGTCACCTTCCATTCGCTTGAAGACCGCATCGTCAAGAAATTCTTCTCCGACCGCGCCGGCAAGGCGTCGGGTTCGCGGCACCTGCCGGTCGCGCATGAGCGGGCAGCAACCTTTGCGGTCATCGGCAAGCCGATGGTTTCGGCAAGCGAGGCGGAGGCGGAGATCAATCCGCGCGCCCGCTCCGCCAAGCTGCGCGCCGGCCTGAGGACGAACGCTGCCGCCGAGGCCGCGGATATGTCGCTCTTCGGGTTTCCCAATCTTGCCAGCCTCGGAAAGCTTGGTGGTTGATATGCTGAAAACGTTCGATCTCGTGCTCATCGGTGTCATGACGGCCACTGCCGCCGTAACCTACACGATCAAGCACCGCGCCGAATTGAAGCTCGAGGAGGTTCGCCGCCTCGAAGCCGAGATCAAGCTCGAGAAGGACACGATCGACCTTCTCAAGGCCGACTGGGCGCTGCAATCGCAGCCGAACCGGCTGGAGCGACTGGTCAGAGCCTATAATGACGAATTGAAGCTGCAGCCGACGGAATCGACGGCGCTGGYGCATGCCAAGGAATTGCCGATGCTGAAATCCGAGGTTCCCGTGCCTGATGTGACGGAGGCCAAAGCCAGCGCCAAGAGCGCGACCGTGGCCAGCGCCAAGAGCGCGACCGTGGCCAGCGCCAAGAGCGCGCCAGACACCGCCAAGGGCGCGCAAGCCACCGCCAAGGCGCAGCCCATTCCAATGCCTGCGCCACGCGGTGAGGCAGAGGATGCAGATCAGATCGAAACCGGATCGGTGGAGGAATAATGTCGTTTCTTTCCCGCATTATGGTTTTGAAGAGCCAGGCGCATTTCTCCGCCGGCGTCTATAACCGCTTCGGTGGTCCTTCCCCCGCCGGCCTGGCGATCGAGGGATCGCGCAAGAAGAAATCAGGGCAGGCGAAAAGCCGCGTCGGCCTGCTGATCCTTGGTTTCATGGGTGTCTACGCCGTCATCGGCGGCCGTCTCGTCGAATATGCGATGAAGGACCAGGAGGTCGTCTCCAGCATCCTGCCGCCCGACCGGCTGATGGCCTCGCGCCCCGACATTCTCGATCGCAACGGCGAGGTGCTGGCGACCGACATCCGTACCGTCTCGCTGTTTGCCGAACCGAACAAGATCGTCGACGCCGACGAGGCGGTCGAGAAGCTTGCGACGGTGCTGCCCGAACTCGACGTCAAGGACACCTATAAGAAACTCTCGGTCAAGACCTCGCATTTCGCCTGGCTGCGCCGGCAGCTGACTCCGAAGCAGCAGAGCCAGATCCTGGCGCTCGGCATTCCCGGCATCGGCTTCCGGCCGGAGAAGCGCCGCTTCTATCCGGGTGGCTCGACCGCCGCGCATATCCTCGGTTACGTCAACATCGACAACCGCGGTGTCGCCGGCATGGAGAAATTTATCGACGACCAGGGGCTGGCCGATCTCGCCTCCGTCGGCATGACCAGCGACCAGCCGCTCGAGCCGGTGCGGCTATCGATCGACCTACGCGTGCAGAACATCGTGCGGGACGCGGTCGTCAACGCCGTCAACAACTTCCAGTCCAAGGGCGCGGGTGCTGCGGTCATCGACGTGCATACGGGAGAAGTGCTGGCGATGGCATCGGCGCCGGATTTCGATCCGAACGATCCGCAGGAAKGCGCCAAGGAGGGTTGGCTCAACCGGATGACCAACGGCACCTTCGAAATGGGCTCGACCTTCAAGACCTTTTCGCTGGCCATGGCGCTCGATAGCGGCAAGGTGAAGATGACCGACAGTTTCGATGCCAGCAAATCGATCTATATCGGCGGTTTCACTATCCACGATTTTCACGGGCAGCGCCGCTGGCTGACTGTTCCCGAGATTTTCCAATATTCTTCGAATATCGGCACGGCGCGCGTCATCGACATCGTCGGCATCGACGCGCAGAAGGACTATCTGACCAAGTTCGGCCTCTTGACGAAGATGCAGACCGAGCTGCCCGAAGTGAAGATGCCGAGCCAGCCGCGCGTCTGGAAGAAGATCAATTCGATCACGATTTCCTTCGGCCATGGCGTCTCGACGACGGCACTGCAGACAGGGGTGGCGGCCGCCGCTCTCGTCAACGGCGGCAAGCTGATCGAGCCGACATTCCTGCCGCGCACGCGCGAACAGGCCGATGAGATCGCCACGCAGGTGATCAAGAAGTCGACCAGCGACGAGATCCGCTATCTGCTTGACTTCAACGGCTACAAGGGATCCGGGCGCGTCGCCCGCGTGCCGGGCTTTTCCGTCGGCAGCAAGACCGGCACGGCTGACAAGGTGGTGAACGGCCGTTATTCGGCGACCCTAAATTTCAATTCCTTCATCGCCGCATTCCCGATCAACGATCCCAAATATGCCGTGATCACCTTCTGCGACGAGCCGAAGACCGGTGAGAAGGCCTATGGCGGAACGATCTCCGCCGGTACCGCCGGTCCGATTGCCCGCGAGATCATCAGCCGCGCGGCCCCCATTCTCGGCATCGAGCCGAAATTCGGGGAGGGTGGATCGGCCTTGCTGGTGTCTTATTGAGTGTGAATGAATATCGAGGCCGATTCGCGAGGGGTGAACCGGATTCAAGAGAGAAAAGTGCGTTCGATGAAATTGCGAGACCTGGCCGGAGATCAGTTTCCGGAACTTGAAGCACAGCTCGAAGGCCCGGCAGGCTTGCTTGATATCTCAGGCCTGTCTTCGGACAGCCGCAAGGTGGCGCCGGGCAATGCTTTCGTCGCGGTCGCCGGCACCAAGGCGGACGGTGCGGGCTTCATCGCGGATGCCGCCGGCCGCGGCGCTGCCGTCGCGATCGCCTCCCAAGCCGTCGCTGCTTCGATCCCGGTGCTTGCGGTCAAGGAGCCGCGCCGTTTCCTTTCCATCGCCGCCGCGCGTTTCCACGGCAGGCAGCCCGATACTATGGTCGCCGTCACCGGCACCGCGGGCAAAACCTCCGTCGCTTCTTTCACCCGGCAGATCTGGGCGCATGCCGGCCACGCGGCCGCGATGATCGGCACGACGGGCGTCGTCTCGCCGACGCGCAACGAATATGGCTCGCTGACGACGCCCGATCCTGTGTCGCTGCATGAGCTGCTGGCGGAACTTGCCGGAGAAGGCGTGACGCATGCCGCGATGGAGGCCTCCAGCCACGGCCTCGACCAGTGCCGGCTCGACGGCGTCAAGCTTGCGGCAGCCGCCTTCACCAATCTCGGCCGGGACCACATGGATTATCATCCCACGATCGAGGCCTATATGGCCGCCAAGATGCGGCTTTTCGATACGCTGTTGCCGAAGGGGTCGCCGGCGGTGATCTTCGCGGACGATCCGTGGTCGGCGCAGGCGATCAAGGCCGCGACCGATGCCGGTCACGACGTTCGTACCGTCGGGCGAAAGGGTAACTACCTCTCGTTGAAGCGCGTCGAGCACTTCCGCCACAAGCAGATGGCCGAGATCCATATCGGCGGCGAGATCTTCGAGGTGGACATTCCGCTGGCCGGCGACTTCCAGGTCGCCAACGCGCTGGTCGCGGCGGGGCTTGCCATGTCGACCGGCGTTGAGGCGAAGGTTGCGATGGCTGCGCTCGAGAAGCTCGTCGGCGCGTCCGGCCGTCTCGAACTCGTCGGCCACACGAAAGACGGCGCACTCGCTTATGTCGACTATGCCCACAAGCCGGATGCTCTGGAAAACGTGCTGGGCTCGGTCAGACCCTTCACCACCGGCCGCGTCATCGTCGTCTTCGGCTGCGGCGGCGACCGTGACCGCGGCAAGCGGCCGATCATGGGCGAAATCGCCTGCCGTCTTGCCGACGTCGTCATCGTCACCGACGATAATCCCCGTTCTGAGGAGCCGGCCTCGATCCGGGCGGAGATCATGGCGGCCGCGAGTTGCGCCTCGGAAATCGCCGATCGCGCCACGGCGATCCGCGAGGCGGTCAGTATGCTGAGATCCGGCGATACGCTGATCGTCGCCGGCAAGGGGCATGAGGAAGGGCAGACGATCGGCGACGTCACCCTGCCGTTCTCCGATCATGCGGAGGTGCGCAAGGCCTTGGAGGACCTGAAATCTTGAGCTGGCTCTGGACGACCGAAGACATGATCGCAGCGATGGCGGGGCGCCCCTTCGGCACTCTGCCCGAAGGCATCACCGGCATCTCCATCGACAGCCGCTCGATTGCCCCAGGCGAAGCCTTCTTCGCGATCAAGGGCGACCGTGTCGATGGTCACGATTACGCATCGATGGCGATGGCGAACGGCGCCTCCCTTCTCGTCGTCAGCGAGGCGAGGCTTCCCGCCATGGGCCGTCTGACGGTGCCGATGATCGTCGTGGAAGACGTGCTCGCGGCACTTGGCCGGCTCGGCCTTGCCTCGCGCGAGCGCTCTAAGGCCCAGATCATCGCGGTGACGGGATCTGTGGGAAAGACGACCACCAAGGAAATGCTGCGGCATGTGCTGTCGCCCTCCGGCAAGGTGCACGCCTCCGTCGCCTCCTTCAACAATCATTGGGGCGTGCCGCTGACGCTGGCACGCATGGCTGAGGATACGGATTACGGCGTCTTCGAAGTCGGAATGAACCATCCCGGCGAGATCCGGCCGCTGGTGGCGATGATTCGTCCCGATGTCGCCATCATCACGACGATCGCGCCGGCGCATCTCGGCAATTTCAAGAACATCAAGGAAATCGCCGCCGCCAAGGCCGAGATCTTCGAGGGGCTGGAACCCGGTGGGCATGTCGTGCTCAACCGCGACAACGACCAGTTCAATTTCCTCGACCGCACGGCGCAATCGCTCGGCATCGAGCATATCCATTCCTTCGGCCAGCATGCCAAGGCTGAATTCCGGCTCGCAGAATTCAATGGTTCCGACGAGAATTCGACGCTGTGGCTGACGATCGGCGGCGAGACGCTGGAAGTTGCGCTCGGCGCGCCGGGCCGCCATATCGCCGAGAATGCGCTCGCAGCGCTCGGCGTCGTCAGGATCGTCGGCGCCGATATGCAGAAGGCGATCGAAGCGCTTGCGACGCTGAAGCCGGAAAAGGGCAGGGGCAAGCGCCACCGGCTTTCGATCGGCGGCGGCAGCTTCACGCTGATCGACGAGAGCTACAATGCCAATCCGGCCTCGATGCGCGCGGCGATCGCGCTGCTGGCGGCCTCCGAGCCGACCGGCCGCGGACGCCGTATCGCCGTGCTCGGCGACATGCTGGAAATGGGCGACTATGCGCAGAAGGTCCATACCGACCTTGCCGTGCCGCTGCTTGCTGCCGGTATCGAACATGTCTGGTTGGCCGGAGCGGAGATGGCTGCGCTCAAGGAATCGTTGCCGGAAAGCGTCCATGTCGAATATCGCGAGAACACGAGCGAATTGACGGACTATGTATTGAACTCGGTCGCGCCAGGCGACGTGTTGATGGTGAAATCGTCTCTGGGCATCGGTTTCGGCAAGATCGTCGCCGCGCTCCTTGACAAGTTCCCGCCATTTGCCGACACGCAACGCGAATTTTGATCGGGTAAACAAGGGGCCCTGAATGCTGATCTGGCTTGTCGAACTGTCGGAATATTTCAAATTTCTGAATCTGTTCAGATATATTACCTTCCGCACGGGGGCCGCTCTCTTTACCTCAGCGCTGATCGTCTTCCTGTTCGGGCCGACGATCATCAATTCGCTGCGCATCCGGCAAGGCAAGGGCCAGCCGATCCGCGCCGACGGGCCGCAGACGCATTTCAAGAAGGCCGGCACGCCCACCATGGGCGGGCTGATGATCCTCGCCGGCATCGTCGGCGCATCGCTGCTCTGGGCCGATCTTTCCAATGTCTATGTCGTCGCGACGCTGCTGGTGACGCTGGGCTTCGGCGCGATCGGCTTCTACGACGATTACCTTAAGGTCACGAAGCAGAGCCATATGGGCTTTTCCGGCAAGGCGCGTCTCGGCATCGAATTCGTCATCGCCGGCATCGCCGTCTATTTCATGATGCGCACCGCCCTTGCCTCGGGGATTGCCGGCTCGACCTTCGGCTCCTCGATCGCCTTTCCCTTCTTCAAGGACTTCATGATCAATATCGGCATCATGTTCGTCGTCTTCGGCGGCTTCGTCATTGTCGGCGCCGGCAATGCCGTCAACCTGACCGACGGTCTCGACGGGCTTGCCATCGTGCCTGTGATGATCGCCGCCGCCTCCTTCGGCGTCATCGCCTATCTCGCCGGCAACGTGGTGTTTGCGAATTACCTGCAGATCAATTTCGTGCCCGGCACCGGCGAACTCGCCGTCGTGCTTGGCGCCGTCATCGGCGCTGGTCTCGGTTTTCTCTGGTTCAACGCGCCGCCGGCCGCCATCTTCATGGGCGACACGGGGTCGCTGGCACTCGGCGGCACGATCGGCACCGTCGCCGTCGCCACCAAGCACGAGATCGTCATGGCAATCATCGGCGGCCTCTTCGTCATCGAGACGCTGTCCGTCATCATCCAGGTCGGCTTCTTCAAGATGACTGGCCGGCGCGTCTTCCTGATGGCGCCGATCCATCATCACTTCGAGAAGAAGGGCTGGACCGAGAGCCAGGTGGTGATCCGCTTCTGGATCGTTGCCGTCGGCCTTGCGATGCTCGGCCTTTCGACGCTGAAGCTCCGGTGAGGCGGCGATGATCCCGGTCACGACGCTCAAGGACAGGAAGGTCGCGCTCTTCGGGCTCGGCGGCTCCGGCTTTGCCACCGCCCGGGCGCTGATATCCGGCGGTGCCGAGGTGACCGCCTGGGACGACAATCCAGACAGCGTTGCCAAGGCCGCGGCCGAAGGCATCAGGACGGAGGATCTGCACAGCATCGACTGGAGCCAGCAGGCGCTGTTCGTGCTGTCGCCCGGCGTACCGCTCACCCATCCGAAGCCGCACTGGACTGTCGATCTTGCCCGCGCGGCCGGCGTCGATATCGTCGGCGATGTCGAGCTCTTCGTACGCGAGCGCCGCGCCCATGCGCCGGATTGCCCTTTCATCGCCATAACAGGCACCAACGGCAAGTCGACCACGACGGCGCTGATCGCCCATATCCTGAAATCCGCCGGCTACGACACGCAGCTTGGCGGCAATATCGGTACGGCGGTGCTGACGCTCGATCCGCCGAAGGCCGAGCGTTATTACGTCGTCGAATGCTCCTCCTACCAGATCGATCTGGCGCCGACGCTGGACCCGTCGGCCGGCATCCTGCTCAACCTGACGCCCGATCATCTCGACCGTCACGGCACGATGCAGCATTATGCCGATGTCAAGGAACGGCTGGTCGCCGGTAGCGATGTTGCAATCGTCGGCATCGACGACAGCCATTCGGCGCTGATTGCCGACCGCGTCGAGCGGGCGGGCGTCAAGGTGGTCCGCATCTCGCGCCGCAACGTCGTGGCCGACGGGATTTATGCCGAGGGCACCAAGCTCATCAAAGCTGCCGGCGGCGCGATGCTGCCTTTCGTCGATCTCGACGGCATCCAGACGCTGCGCGGCAGCCACAATGCGCAGAACGCCGCCGCAGCCGTCGCTGCCTGCCTTGCCGTCGGCGTGTCGGCCGATGACATCCGCGCCGGCTTTGCCTCGTTCCCCGGCCTCAAGCACCGCATGCAGCCGGTCGGGCAGCGTGGCCGTGTCGTTTTCGTCAACGATTCCAAGGCGACCAATGCCGATGCCGCGGCGCCGGCCCTTTCGAGTTATGATCGCATCTACTGGATCGCCGGCGGCCTGCCGAAGGCTGGCGGCATCACGACGCTCGCTCCCTATTTTCCTCGCATCGCCAAGGCCTATCTGATCGGCGAGGCGGCGGCGGAATTCGCCGCGACGCTCGGCGAGGCTGTTCCTTACGAAATATCGGATACGCTGGAGCGCGCCGTCGCGCATGCGGCCGCCGATGCCGAACGCGACGAGAGCGCCGCTTCGGCCGTGATGTTATCCCCGGCTTGCGCAAGCTTCGACCAGTATAAGAATTTCGAAGTCAGGGGCGAAGCCTTCGTCGGCCACGTGGCAGCGCTTGACGGGATTGCGATGCTGATCGGTCCGGCAACAGGAGAGAAATGACATGGTAAGCCGCGCGGAACGTGGGCCTCTGGCCGATTGGTTCTGGACCATCGACCGCTTCTTCCTGGCGATGTTCATCTTTCTGATGGGCATCGGATTCATGCTGTCATTTGCGGCATCTCCTGCGGTCGCCGAACGCATCGGGCTCGAGCCTTTCCACTTCGTAAAGCGCCATGCCGCCTTCATGATCCCCTCGATCGGAGTCATGCTCGGGCTGTCGTTCCTGACGCCGCGCCAGGTGCGACGAACCGCGATCCTGATCCTGATCATCTCGGTCGCCATGATGGTGCTGGTGCTGTTCGTTGGGCAGGAGGTCAAGGGTGGCAGGCGCTGGATCTGGATCGCCGGCCTTTCCATCCAGCCATCGGAATTCATGAAGCCCGCCTTCGTCGTGGTCTGCGCCTGGCTGTTTGCCGAACATGCGCGCCAGCCGGAGATCCCCGGCAATCTCTTTGCCATCATCCTGTTCGGCATCGTCGCAGCCCTTCTCATCGCGCAGCCGGACCTCGGCCAGACCATCCTGACCACGGCCGTCTGGGGTGGGATGTTCTTCATGGCCGGCATGCCGTGGATCTGGATCATGCTGCTCGGCATCGGCGGCGCCGGCGGCCTGCTCAGCGCCTATTACGTCTTCCCGCACGTTGCGTTGCGTATAGACAAATTCATGACCGGCGAAGGCGACACGTTCCAGATCGATACGGCGCGCGAGGCGATCATCCGCGGCAGCTGGTTCGGCCAAGGGCCGGGCGAAGGCATCGTCAAGCGCATCATCCCGGATGCGCATACCGACTTCATCTTCTCGGTCGCGGCCGAGGAATTCGGCATCGTCTTCTGCATGGCGCTCGTTGCGCTGTTTACCGTTCTGGTGCTGCGCGGCCTCTCGCATGCCTATCGCGAACGGAATGACTTCAACCGCTTCGCCGTCGCCGGCCTGGTGCTGCAGATGGGCATCCAGTCGATCATCAATATCGGCGTCAATCTCGAACTGTTGCCGGCGAAGGGCATGACGCTGCCGCTGATTTCCTATGGTGGCTCGTCCATGGTGGCGATCTGCGTCACCGCCGGCTTCATCTTGGCGCTGACCCGCCATCGACCGGAAAAACGCGCGCAGGACCGGAGCCTCTTCCGCGTCCCGCACGGCATGCCGGCGGAGTAGAAGACCATGAGCAAAGGCATCGTGCTGCTTGCCGCCGGGGGGACCGGCGGCCATGTGTTCCCGGCGGAGGCGCTGGCCTTCAAGCTGAAGGAGCGCGGCTATTCGGTGCATCTCGTCACGGACAGCCGGGCCGAGCGTTATGCCGGCAAGTTTCCGGCCGAGGAAATCCATGTCGTGCCGTCGGCAACGATCGGCTCGAAGAACCCGGTTGCTGTCGCCCGCTCGCTGTGGACGCTCTGGAGCGGCATGCGGGCGGCAAAGAAGCTGATTCAGCGGCTGCGGCCTATCATTGTCGTTGGTTTCGGTGGTTATCCCACCGTGCCGCCGCTGCTTGCCGCCACCCGGCTCGGCGTGCCCTCGATGATTCACGAGCAGAATGCCGTGATGGGGCGCGCCAACAAGGCCTTGGCAACCCGCGTGCAGGCCATCGCCGGCGGGTTCCTGCCGGAGGGAGGCGCCGCCTTTCCAGACAAGACGGTGACGACGGGCAATCCGGTCCGCCCGGCGATCATCGCTGCGGCCGAGGTGCCTTACATGCCGTCGCATCCGGGCGAGGCCTTCAACCTCGTCGTCTTCGGCGGCAGCCAGGGCGCGCAATATTTCTCCAAGGCGCTGCCGACGGCGATCAGCCTGCTCGACGAGGCGCTTCGCGTGCGCCTGCGCATCACCCAGCAGGTGCGTCCCGAGGATATGGAAATGGTCAGCGGCTGCGTCGCCAAGCTGGAAATGGGGGCCGATATCGCCCCCTTCTTCACCGACATGGCCGAGAGGTTGGCGAGGGCGCATCTCGTCATCTGCCGTTCGGGCGCCTCCACCGTTTCGGAAATCTCCGTCATCGGCCGGCCGGCCGTGCTCGTCCCTTACCCGCATGCTCTCGATCACGACCAGGCGGCGAATGCGGCGGCACTCGCTGCGACCGGCGGAGCGAAGGTGATCGCCCAGTCGGAGCTTTCGCCGGAGAAGATCGCGGCGATCCTGACGGCTGTCATGAACGATCCGGAAAAGCTTTCGCACATGGCGGCGGCGGCGAAACGCGCCGGGAAACCCGATGCCGCGAACTTGCTTGCCGACATGGTTGAGGCTATTGCCGCCAGACGGACAATTGCGGAATTCAAGAGGACACGCGCATGAAACTGCCGAAGACGATCGGCCTCGTCCATTTCATCGGCATCGGTGGCATCGGCATGAGCGGCATTGCCGAGGTGCTGCACAATCTCGGCCACAAGGTGCAGGGATCGGACCAGGCTGACAGCGCCAATGTCCAGCGCCTGCGCGACAAGGGCATCGAGGTGTTTGTCGGTCACCGGGCCGAAAACCTGGGTGAGGCCGAAGTCGTCGTCGTCTCGACGGCGATCAAGAAGAGCAATCCGGAGCTCATCGCCGCGCGCGAAAAGCTGCTGCCGGTGGTGCGCCGTGCCGAAATGCTGGCCGAGCTGATGCGCTTCCGCAATGCGATCGCCATCGGCGGCACGCATGGCAAGACGACGACCACCTCGCTGGTCGCCACACTACTCGAAGCCGGCGGGCTCGACCCGACCGTCATCAATGGCGGCATCATCAATGCCTACGGCACCAATGCCCGCATGGGCGAGGGCGAGTGGATGGTGGTCGAGGCCGACGAATCGGACGGCACCTTCCTGAAACTTCCGGCCGATGTCGCCGTCATCACCAATATCGACCCGGAACATCTCGATCATTACGGCAATTTCGACGCCGTGCGTGCAGCCTTCCGGCAGTTTGTCGAGAACGTGCCGTTCTACGGCTTCGGCGTCATGTGTCTCGACCATCCCGAGGTGCAGTCGCTGGTCGGCCGCATCGAGGACCGCAAGATCATTACCTATGGCGAGAACCCGCAGGCCGACGTGCGCTTCAAGAATGTGCGCATCGACGGCACGCGCTCAATATTCGACGTCGAAATCCGCCGCCGCCGCACAGGCCAGGTGATCGAGCTCAAGGGGCTGGTCATGCCGATGCCGGGGCGCCATAATATTTCCAACGCAACGGCGGCGATCGCCGTTGCCAACCGGCTCGGCATATCGAGCGCCGATATCGCCAAGGGGCTTGCCTCCTTCGGTGGCGTCAAGCGTCGTTTCACGCTGACCGGCGAGTGGAACGGCGTGCAGATATTCGACGATTACGGCCATCATCCCGTCGAGATCAAGGCGGTGCTGCGCGCCGCCCGAGAGTCCTGCAAGGGGCGTGTCATCGCCGTCCACCAGCCGCATCGCTTTAGCCGTCTTGCGAGCCTGTTCGAGGAATTCGCCGCCTGCTTCAACGATGCCGACAGCATCTTCCTGGCACCGGTCTATGCGGCGGGCGAGGATCCGATCGAAGGCATCGATTCCGTGTCGCTGGTCTCACGCATCAAATCCGGCGGCCATCGCGACGCCCGCTTTATAAACTCGGCGGAGCTTTTGCCGCAGATGGTCGCGGAGGTTGCAAAGCCTGGCGATTTCGTGGTTCTGTTGGGGGCTGGGAGCATCACATCCTGGGCGGCGGCGCTGCCCAAGCAACTGGAAGGCCTATCGGGAAAGTCCGTATGAAACAGGTGAATGGGGAAAAGCTTCTCGCGTCTCTCGGAGACGGTGTAAAGGATATCCGCGGCCGTATCACGCCGGATGCCCCGATGGACCGTGTCACCTGGTTCAGGGCCGGTGGCCTGGCCGAGCTGATGTTCCAGCCGCATGACATCGACGATCTCATCGCCTTCCTGAAGATATTGCCGGAAGAGGTGCCGCTGACGGTGGTCGGCGTCGGCTCCAACATCCTGGTACGCGACGGCGGCATTCCCGGCGTCGTGCTGCGCCTGTCGGCCAAGGGGTTCGGCTTCGTCGAGCTCGCCGGCGAAAACCGTATTCTGGCCGGCGCCATCTGCCCGGATAAACACGTGGCGGCGATGGCGATGGACAACGGCATCGGGGGCTTTCATTTCTTCTACGGCATTCCGGGCGGCATCGGCGGCGCGGCGCGCATGAATGCCGGCGCAAACGGCGTGGAGACGCGCGAGCGGCTGATCGAGGTCCATGCGGTCGACCGCAAGGGCGACAAGCACGTGCTTTCCAATGCCGAGATGGGCTATTCCTACCGGCATTCCACAGCATCGACAGATCTGATCTTCACCTCGGTGCTGTTCGAGGGTTATCCGGAAGAGCGCGCCCAGATCCGCGCCGAGATGGACGCCGTGCGCAATCACCGCGAGACGGTGCAGCCAGTGCGCGAAAAGACAGGCGGCTCGACCTTCAAGAACCCGCAGGGCCATTCGGCCTGGAAACTGATCGACGAAGCGGGCTGCCGCGGTCTCGTCATCGGCGGCGCGCAGATGTCGGCGCTTCACTGCAATTTCATGATCAACATGGGGCAGGCGACCGGCTACGACCTCGAATATCTCGGCGAGCAGGTGCGCCGCGAGGTCTTCGAGAAAGACGGCATCAAGCTCGAATGGGAAATCAAACGTCTCGGCGTCTTCATGCCCGGCCGCGAAGTGCGTCCGTTCCACGGTGTGACGAGCGAGTAACGGTTACTTCACCGCAAGCTTCAGGCCTTCGCGCGCCGTGACGAGGGGCGACCAGCCAAGCACGTCACGGGCGTGGGATATATCGACCTGCAGGGAACCACAAAGACGTTGGTAGACGGCGTGCTTTCCCGTGACCCTCGCGCCCATCTGCAACAAGGCGGGGGGGAAGGGGAGCAGCATCGGTTTGACGCCCAATCCTGCGGCAATCCCTTCGATAAGCCCGGGAGTCGAAAGATCTTCTCCATCGCCTGCTAGAAAGGTCTGGCCGGCTGCGCCGGGATGCTTCATCCCGGTGATGATCAGATCGACGAGATTTGGAAGCGCGACCAATGTCCGACGGTTCTTCAGCGACGCGAAGGGGAGCGGTATCTTCTTCCTGACCAGTCCGACGAGCAGGGCGAAATTGCCCCTCGCGCCGCGTCCATAGACGAGCGGCGGGCGAATGACCACGACTTCCATGCCTGTTCGGGCGGCAATTTCATGCAGCCCGATTTCAGTTTCCAACTTCGAAATGCCATAGGGATCGATCGGCATTGGCGTATCGTCGTGCCGGAAGGGGCGATCGTTTTCCTCGCCATTGACCTTGATGCTGCTGATGAAGACGAACCTTTTTACGCCCGCGCGGGCGGCCTGCTCGGCGAGGTTCAACGTGGGGGCGGTGTTGATCCGACGAAATTCCGCAAGCGGATCGGCTGCGCGGTCGTTCATGATGTGAACACGAGCGGCGAGATGGACGATGACATCGATACCCTCGAGAACCGCTGTCCAATCGGTTTCGCTTGTTATCTCGATGGGGAAATGCCGCACAGATGTCGGGAAGCTGGCGGCTGCAGATCGCGTCGTCACTGCAAGCTCGCATATCCGCTCTCCATGCAGTCTCTCGACGAGTGGTCCACCGACAAAGCCGGCTGCGCCGGTAATGAGGCATCGCATGATCTGTTTCCCGTTTTGCCGTGAGTGCTCGGGTTAACCGGAAGTGCTCATGGCATCAATACAAAAGCCGCGACGTTAGCCGTCGCGGCTTGTTGTTTGCTTGCTGCTCGAGGCTCAGACTTCCTCGCGGCCCGACAGCCGGATGCAGACGAGCGAGATCACTGCCGAGGCGGCGAGATAGTAGCCGACATAGTCCAGGCTGTAATGGGTGGCGAGCCAGGTGGCGATATAGGGAGCGAGCGAGGCGCCGAAGATGCCGCCGAGATTGAAGGTCATCGAGGCGCCGGTATAGCGCACCGTGGTCGGAAAGGGGGCGGCCAGGGCAGCGCCGATCGGACCATAGGTGAAGCCCATCAAGGCGAGGCCGATGATCGAGCACAGGAAAGCGCCTGTGAGACCGCTGGTCAACAGCGTCGCGTAGAAGAAGCCGAAGATCACGATGGCAATTGTCGTCAGCGTCAGGATGAGGCGGCGCGAATAGAGATCGGAGAGCCAGCCGGAGAGCGGGATTGTCAGGCCGAAGAAGACGACGCCGACAAGCTGGACGACCAGGAACTRCTCTCTCGTATAACCGAGCCCGCCCTTTTCCAGAGGTGTCGTGCCCCAGGAGAGCGTGAAGACCGTCATCAGGTAGAACAGCACGAAGGTCGCGACGGCAATGAAGGTGCCGAGGATCAGGCTGCGCAGATGGTTGCGGAAGACCACTTCGATCGGCACGGCGACGCGCTCGTGCTTTTCGACGGCTTTGCGGAATTCCGGCGTCTCGGCGATCTTGAGGCGGACATAGAGGCCGACGGCGACAAGGGCGAGGCTGGCGATGAAGGGAACGCGCCACCCGTAATCGAGGAAATCCTCGTTGCTCATCGTTTCGGCCAGGATGAGGAAGAAGCCGGAGGAGAGGATGAAGCCGATCGGCGCGCCGAGCTGCGGGAACATGGCGTACCAGCTGCGCTTGCCGGGAGGAGCGTTTTCGGTGGCAAGCAGAACGGCGCCGCCCCATTCGCCGCCGAGGCCGAGGCCCTGGCCGAAGCGGCAAAGCGCCAGCAACAAGGGTGCTGCGATGCCGATCGCATCATAGCCCGGCAGCATACCGATCAGGACCGTCGAAAGCCCCATCGTCATCAGCGCGGCGACKAGTGTCGCCTTGCGACCGATGCGATCGCCAAAATGACCGAAAATGACGGCGCYGATAGGGYGGGCGAAGAAGGCGATCGAGAAAGTGACGAGCGACTGCAGCGTTGCGGCGTTCGAATCGCTTGCCGGGAAGAAGAGATGCGGGAAGACGAGGACGGCTGCCGTCGCGTAGACGTAGAAGTCGAAGAATTCGATGGTAGTGCCGACAAGGCTGGCGATGAGAACGCGAGCCGGGGAATTGACTTGCGCGCTGTTCGAGGCGGGAGTCGGCGATGCGGAGATCGCGTCTGTCATTTTCATTCCAATCAGTATTTTTATGGAGCGCCTAGGGAGGCTGGCGGGTCTTAACGCAATTTCAGGTCTGAGAAAACGTCTCCTCGCGCCGCACTTGCCGCATCTCCACCCGTTTCTTGATCCTTGCGTGGAGCTTGCCGCGGCAATGTCCACGCGCTTGACCGGAATCAAATTGTAACGGATTCATTTAAACTCTTGGTTGAGGTTAAGGAGGCGAGCATGCAAAAGAGTCTAGTTGCTGAGTTTCTCGGCACGTTCTGGCTGGTCTTCGGCGGATGCGGCAGCGCAGTGCTGGCCGCGGCCTATCCCGAGCTTGGGATCGGTTTCGTCGGCATAGCCTTTGCGTTCGGTCTGACAGTGCTCACCATGGCCTATGCCGTGGGCGGCATTTCGGGCGGTCATTTCAATCCCGCCGTCTCGCTTGGCCTAACTGTTGCCGGACGGTTTCCCGCGGCGCGTCTCGTTCCCTATGTCGTCGTGCAGGTTGTCGGCGCCATCGCCGCGGCGGCGCTGCTTTATCTCATCGCCAGCGGCAAGGCAGGTTTCGAACTCGGCGGCTTTGCCGCCAACGGATATGGCGATCATTCTCCAGGCGGTTATTCACTGCTTTCGGCGCTGCTGATCGAAGTGCTGCTGACCATGTTCTTCCTAATCATCATCTTGGGGTCGACCAGCAGCCGGGTGCCTGCCGGCTTCGCGCCGCTTGCGATCGGCCTCGGGCTGACGCTGATCCATCTCGTTTCTATCCCCGTGACGAATACCTCGGTCAATCCGGCGCGTTCCACCGGCCAGGCGCTTTTCGTTGGCGGCTGGGCGCTGCAGCAACTCTGGCTGTTCTGGATTGCGCCGCTTGCGGGTGGAGCGCTCGGCGGGCTCGTATGGAAATTCCTCGACGACGCCGACTGACCGCAAGATAACGAGCTATCCCATTGAACCCGCGCGGTTTTTTCGTGCGGGTTTTTCTGTTTTCGCGGATCGGCGGCGTCTTCGATCTGGCAATCCCGAAGAAGAGAAGGTTAAAAAATCAAGGGCGCGGCAATACGAAGTTAACGAAAGTAAACACTTCATTAACCATAATGATGCTCTAATGCACCCAGGTCGGACAAAGGCCTGAAACGACGCAGACAGCTTCGCGCAAGCGTCGATTTCGAAACTGGAAGTTATTTTTTGGGGGTGTTGATGAGTCGCAAGCATGTCGCTGTCCTGATGGGCGGATTTTCCTCGGAAAGGCCCGTCAGCCTTTCCTCGGGAAAGGCTTGCGCAGAAGCCCTCGAGGCAGAGGGCTTCGACGTGACGCGTATCGACGTGGCGCGCGACGTTTCCGAGAAGCTTGCTGCGCTGAAGCCCGATGTCGTCTTCAATGCGCTTCACGGCCCGTTCGGCGAGGACGGCACCATTCAGGGCATCCTCGAATATCTTGAAATCCCCTATACGCATTCGGGCGTGCTTGCCTCGGCGCTGGCGATGGACAAGGACAAGGCGAAGCTCGTTGCCGGCGCCGCCGGCATTCCGGTGGCCGAATCGCAGGTGGTCAACCGTTTCGCCTTTCCCGCGACGCATCCGATGAAGCCGCCCTATGTGGTGAAACCCGTCCGCGAAGGGTCGAGCTTCGGCGTCGTCATCGTCACCGAAGATCAGGCGCATCCGCCACAGATCGTCAGCTCGCCCGAATGGCGCTACGGCGAAGAGGTGATCGTCGAGCGCTATGTTTACGGTCGCGAACTCACCTGCGGTGTCATGGGTGAAACTCCGCTCGGTGTCACGGAAGTGGTGCCGCAGGGACACAATTTTTATGATTACGACTCCAAGTACGCGGCAGGCGGTTCAAAACACGTCATCCCCGCGAAAATTTCACCGAATATTTACCAAAAAATACAAACATTGTCCCTAAGGGCGCATCAGGCAATCGGTTGTCGCGGCGTCAGTCGGTCCGACTTTCGTTACGACGATCGTTTCTCCGAAGACGGCGAAATCATCTGGCTGGAAGTCAATACCCAGCCAGGTATGACTCCAACCTCGCTCGTGCCCGAAATGGCCGGTCATGCCGGTTATTCGTTTGGTCAGTTTCTCCGGTGGATGGTGGAGGACGCGTCTTGTTTGCGTTGACAGTCAAGAGGATTGGGCGCCCCAGCCATCATGCCGTGCTTCCGATCATGGAAGCCGAAGAGCGGTTCGTGTTGCCGCGTCCGCTGCGCCGGGTCACGCGCTTCCTGATCAGCCTCTGCAGCGGCCGCATCTACATTCCTGTTCATACGGGCACGGTCTCGGCGCTCGCCTTCCTGGCTGCGACGGGGCTTTACGGCATGTCGCTCGGCGGTCACACGGAAGCCGTCGCGCAGGCGACGACGACGGCCGCGGGTTTTGCGATCGAGGACGTGAAGGTCTCCGGCAATTCGGAGACCTCCGAAATCGAGATCCTGCAGCTGATCGGCCTTGACGGCACGACCTCGCTGGTTGCGCTCGACGTCGATGCCGCCCGCAGGAAGATCGCCCATCTTCCCTGGGTCGAAAGTGTCGAGGTGCGCAAGATTTATCCGAAAACGATCGAAGTGAAGCTCAAGGAGCGCCAGGCCTATGCGATCTGGCAGCACGGACAGGAGCTTTCCCTGATCGAGAAGAACGGCAGCGTCATTGCGCCGCTGCGCGACAACAAGTTTTCGGCGCTGCCGCTCGTCGTCGGCCGCGATGCCGAAACGGCGGCGGCTTCGCTCGACGACGCCTTCTCGAAGTGGCCCGACGTGAAGGCCCGCGTGAAGGCCTATGTCTGGATATCAGGCCGTCGCTGGGACCTGCACATGGACAACGGCGTCGTCGTCAAGCTGCCGGAAGACGGTATCGACCAGGCACTGGCGACGCTTTCGAAGTTCGACAAGGAGCACCAGCTCCTGGAGCGAGACATTGCCGCGGTCGATCTCAGGCTGGCCGACAGAACCGCGATCCAGCTGACGCCGGAGGCGGCGATCCGCAGGCAGACGGCAGTGACGGAGCGTACGAAAGAATTGAAGAAGGCGGGGCAGAATATATGAGCTTGTTCGGTTCATCCCATTTCGGATTGCCGCGCCTGAAGCCGCTTTCGTCGAAGCGGTCACATGTCGTTTCGGTGCTCGATATCGGCTCGACCAAGGTCGTCTGCATGATCGGCCGGCTGACGCCGCGAGAGGAAAGCCAGATCCTGCCGGGCCGCACGCACAATATCGAGATCATCGGCATCGGCCACCAGCGTTCCCGCGGCATCAAGACTGGCGTCATCGCTGATCTCGACGCGCTGGAAGGCGTCATTCGCCTTGCGGTCGACGCGGCGGAGCGCATGGCGGGGCTGACCGTCGAAAGCCTGATCGTCAACCTGACGGCTGGCCGCCTCGGCAGCGACATCTACACCGCGACGATCGATCTCGGCGGCCAGGAAGTCGAGCTCAACGATCTGAAGAAGGTGCTGTCGGCCGCCTGCCAGCAGTCGCTGCGCCAGGACCGTTCGGTGCTGCATTCGCTGGCGACCGGCTTCTCGCTCGACGGCGAGCGCGGCATCCGCGATCCGCTGGCGATGTACGGCGATGCACTCGGTGTCGACATGCATGTGGTGACGGCGGAGCGCTCGGCGCTGAAGAACCTCGAGCTTAGCGTCAACCGCGCGCATCTGTCGGTCGAGGGCATCGTTGCGACGCCCTATGCATCGGGCCTTGCGGCTCTCGTCGACGACGAGGTCGAGCTCGGCTGCGCGGCGATCGACATGGGCGGCGGCACGACAACGATCTCGGTCTTTGCCGAAGGCAAGCTCGTTCATACGGATGCCGTCGGCCTCGGCGGCCATCACGTCACCACCGACCTGGCGCGCGGCCTTTCGACCCGCATCGAGGATGCGGAGCGGCTGAAGGTCGTGCATGCCTCGGCCCTTTCGAATTCCTCCGACGAGCGCGAGCTGATCTCGATCCCGCCGATCGGCGAGGACGATCGCGACCAGCCGTCGCAGGTGCCGCGGGCGCTGGTTTCGCGCATCGTGTCGGCCCGTATCGAGGAGACGATGGAACTGATCCGCGACCGGATCCAGCGCTCCGGTTTCAGCCCGATCGTCGGCAAGCGCGTCGTGCTGACCGGCGGGGCGAGCCAGCTGACCGGCCTTGCCGACGTGGCGCGGCGCATCCTTGCCCGCAACGTTCGCATCGGCCGCCCGATGGGCGTCTCGGGGCTGCCGACGGCGGCCAAGGGCCCGGCCTTTTCGACGGCCGTCGGCCTGATGATCTATCCGCAGGTCGCGGACATGGAGACACATGCGTCACAGAGCGGTCTGCTCATGTCGCTTGGGGGAAATAACAGCCGCATAGCCCGCATGGGCCAGTGGCTGAAGGAAAGTTTCTGAAATTGAGTAATTGGCCGGCGTGGCGATGCGGCCAGAGAGAGAAGGAACAGGTACCATGACCATCAAGCTGCAAAAGCCTGACATCACAGAGCTGAAGCCGCGCATCACCGTGTTCGGCGTTGGCGGCGGTGGCGGCAATGCCGTCAACAACATGATTACCGCCGGCCTCCAGGGTGTCGACTTCGTCGTCGCCAACACGGATGCGCAGGCGCTGACGATGACGAAGGCCGAGCGCATCATCCAGCTCGGCGTCAACGTTACCGAAGGCCTCGGTGCCGGCTCGCAGCCGGAAGTCGGCCGCGCGGCCGCCGAGGAGTGCATCGACGAAATCGTCGATCACCTGAACGGCACGCATATGTGCTTCGTCACCGCCGGCATGGGCGGCGGCACCGGCACAGGTGCTGCTCCCGTTGTCGCGCAGGCCGCCCGCAACAAGGGCATCCTGACGGTCGGCGTCGTCACCAAGCCGTTCCATTTCGAAGGCGGGCGTCGCATGCGTCTGGCCGAGATGGGCATCCAGGAACTGCAGAAGTCTGTCGATACGCTGATCGTCATTCCGAACCAGAACCTCTTCCGCATTGCCAACGACAAGACGACCTTCGCCGATGCCTTCGCCATGGCTGACCAGGTTCTCTATTCGGGCGTTGCCTGCATCACCGACCTGATGGTCAAGGAAGGCCTCATCAACCTCGACTTCGCCRACGTCCGCTCGGTGATGCGCGAAATGGGCCGCGCGATGATGGGCACCGGCGAAGCCTCCGGCTCCGGCCGCGCGCTGCAGGCCGCAGAGGCTGCGATCGCCAACCCGCTGCTCGACGAAACCTCGATGAAGGGCGCCCAGGGCCTGCTGATCTCCATCACCGGCGGTCGCGACCTCACACTCTTCGAAGTCGACGAAGCCGCGACCCGCATCCGCGAGGAAGTCGATCCTGACGCCAACATCATCCTCGGCGCCACCTTCGACGAATCGCTCGAAGGCATCATCCGCGTCTCGGTCGTCGCAACCGGCATCGACCGGGCGATGAACGAAGCCGCCGAGCGGAACCTCCAGCCGGCAGCAAGGCCCGCTATCCGTCCCTCCGCGGCTGTTGCTCCGGCAGCGGCCGCAGTTCAGCCTGCCCCCGTGATGCAGGCACCGAAGGCCATGGATCCGATCGCGCAGACCATCCGCGAAGCCGAGATGGAACGCGAGCTCGAAATTCCGGCCCCGCGTGCTGCGGCACCGCTACAGCAGCCGGCTCCACAGCAGGAGACCTTCCGTCCGCAGAGCAAGATCTTCGCGCCTGCGCCGGAAGCTCCGGCAATGCGTCCGGCTCCGGTGCAGCAGCAGGCTCCGGCGCCCGTCATGAGCCAGCCGGTGATAAGCCAGCCGGTTCAGCAGCAACCGGTCCGGCAGGAGCCGATCATCCGCCAGGCGCCCGAACCGATGCGCATGCCGAAGGTCGAGGATTTCCCGCCGGTCGTCCAGGCTGAACTCGACCACCGCACGCAGCCGGCTTCCGCGCATGCGGCGGAAGAGCGCGGTCCGATGGGCCTGCTCAAGCGAATCACCAATTCGCTTGGCCGCCGTGACGACGACGCCGTTGCCGCCGATATGACCGCCGCACCGCCGGCCGCTTCGCAGCAGCGCCGTCCGCTGTCGCCGGAGGCAAGCCTCTACGCACCGCGTCGCGGCAACCTCGACGACCAGGGCCGGGCAGTTCCGCAGGCCCGGATGATGCAGGAAGACGACCAGCTGGAAATCCCGGCATTCCTGCGTCGCCAGTCGAACTGAGTGCGTGCTTCGGCACCGTTCATGCCCGGGATCAAGGTCCCGGGCATTGCTGTTTTTCAGCCTGCGATTCGCGAGCAATTTCAATCGCGTGACTTCGTAACAAAGCGAAAGAAACAGTGATTTGGATTGGAGCGCCGGCGCACGTAAGTATGGTGCAAGGAAACTGCCCTAGGAGACCTTTCGACAGACTCCTTCTGCAGAATGAACGATGACCGCGCCGATCGGACAGACCGCCGGTACGGAAGAATAAAAGGCAGATTTTATGGCAATTGGCTTGCTGGGTTTTCAAACGACGGTATCGCGTCCCGTGACGCTTTCGGGCATCGGGGTGCATTCGGGCGCTGACGTCTCGATCACCCTGAACCCGGCTGAATCGGACACCGGCGTCGTTTTCCAGCGCTTGCATGACAATGGCGACATTACCGAACTCAAGGCTGTTTCCTCGCAGGTCGGCAATACCGACCTCTGCACCGTGCTCGGCTTCTCACCCGCCCATTCGGTCGCGACGATCGAGCATGTCATGGCCGCCGTCTATGCGCTCGGCCTCGACAATGTGGTGATCGAGGTGCAGGGCTCCGAAATGCCGATCATGGACGGCAGCTCGCTGCCCTTCGTCGAGGCGATCGAGCAGGTCGGTCTCGTCTCGCTCGGTGTCAAGCGCCGTTATATCCGTATCACCAAGCCGGTGCGAATCGAGCATGGCGGCTCGTGGAGTGAATTCCGTCCCTATGATGGTACGCGCTTCGAAGTCGAGATCGATTTCGACTGCCCGCTGATCGGCCGGCAGAAGTGGGCCGGCGACATGACCGCCGCCGTCTTCAAGACCGAACTTTCCCGCGCCCGCACCTTCGGCTTCATGCGCGATGTAGAGCGTCTCTGGGCGTCGGGCCATGCGCTTGGCTCCTCGCTTGAAAATTCAGTCGTCATCTCGGACGACAACACCGTCATCAATGTCGAAGGTTTGCGTTACGCCAAGGACGAATTCGTCCGCCATAAGACGCTCGATGCCGTCGGCGATCTGTCGCTTGCCGGCGCCCAGTTCATCGGCTGCTACCGCTCGTATCGCGGTGGTCACAAGATGAATGCCAATGCGCTGAAGGCGCTGCTCGCCGATCCCTCCGCCTACGAGGTTGTGGAGACGTCGACGCCACGCCAGCGTGTCGCTGCCCGCGAACTGATCGCAGTCAGCGCTTCGGAATTCGCTCCCTGGTCGGCATGACCTCCAGCATATTCTCAAGACCAGGCCGCCTCTTTCCCGGAGGCGGTTTTTTTATGTCCGGCCGTGTCTGYGGCAATAGACCGATGCTTGGCCGCCCCAGGTCGGGAAGAAGTTGAAAAGCCGATCATTCTTCGGCTGCTGCCACAAAAATGCGTTAATGCCTTATCATTGCGTTGCTCTTGATGCACATTTGTGGCTAGAAACGCCAGCGAGGCGTGGCTGCCGTGGAGAGAGCGGCAGCAGTGGGGTTCTTTCGAATGGGTTATGCAGGATCTGAAGGTATGATGAAGACAGCGCGCGCCTTGTTCGCATCGCTTCTGGTGCTCAGCGCAGGCGCCTCGATCTCTGGTTGCCAGTCGGACCCCGATATCGACATCACCAAGCTCGGCCTCGAAACCGATCCGCCTGACGAGCTCTACACCCAGGGCCTTGCCAATATGAAGGCCGGCAACATGGCGGAAGCAGCGCGCAAGTTCGACGCGATCGACCGCGAAAACCCATTCTCCGAATGGGCGCGCAAGGCGCTTGTGATGAGCACCTTCGTCAAATACCGCCAGGGCCGCCTGGACGATGCGCTTGCTTCCGGCAACCGCTACATGTCGCAATATCCGAAGTCCCAGGATGCCGCCTATGTGCAGTATCTCATCGGTCTCACCTATTCCAAGCAGATCGTCGACGTGACGCAGGACCAGCGCGCCTCGGCCAAGACGATCGAGGCGATGCAGGCCGTCATCGACAATTATCCGAACTCCGAATATGTCGATGACGCACAGGCCAAGATCCGCTTCGCGCGTGACCAGATCGCCGGCAAGGAAATGCAGATCGGCCGCTACTACATGGAGCGGAAGGAATATCTCGCCGCGATCTCGCGCTTCCGCATCGTCGTCGAGAAATATCCGAATACGAACCAGATCGAAGAGGCCTTAGCGCGTCTCGTCGAAGCTTATTACGCCATGGGCATTGTCGACGAGGCGCAGACAGCCGCTGCCGTTCTCGGTCACAATTATCCCGACAGCCAGTGGTATGCTGATTCCTACAAGCTGCTGCAGAGCGGCGGTGCCGAGCCGCGTGAAAACAAGGGCTCGTGGATCGCAGCAGCGGGCAAGAAACTTCTTCTCGGTTCCTGAGGCCAATGCTGATCCAGCTTTCGATCCGCGATATCGTCCTGATCGAGCGGCTGGATCTTGCCTTCGAGACCGGCCTCTCCGTGCTGACGGGCGAGACCGGGGCGGGCAAATCCATCCTGCTCGACAGCCTGTCGCTGGCGCTCGGTGGGCGCGGCGACGGCGACCTGGTGCGCCATGGCGAGGATAAGGGCCAGGTGACGGCGGTGTTCGACGTCGGCATGCAACACGGCGCCCGCACACTCCTGCGTGAAAACGGCATCGATGACGAGGGCGACTTGATTTTCCGCCGCCAACAATCGGCGGACGGGCGCACCAAGGCCTATGTCAACGACCAGCCGGTCAGCGTGCAACTGATGCGCCAGGCCGGTCAGATGCTGGTCGAAATCCACGGACAGCACGACGATCGCGCCCTTGTCGACACCAATGCTCACCGCACTCTGCTCGATGCTTTCGCCGGTCTCACCGACGAGGTTTCGGAGGTCTCCCGGCTCTATCGCCTGTGGCGCGACAGCGAGCGGACGCTGAAGAAGCATAGGGAGAAGGTTGAAAGTGCTGCGCGCGAAGCCGACTACCTGCGCTCTTCGGTCGAGGAGCTCGAGAAGCTCTCGCCGCAGGATGGCGAGGAGGAAGAGCTCGCTGATCGCCGGCAGAAGATGATGAAGGCCGAGCGAATCGCCGGCGATATCGCCGAGGCGTCCGAATTCCTGAACGGCAATGCCTCGCCGGTGCCCCATATCGCCTCGCTGGTACGCAGGCTGGAGCGCAAGAGCCATGAGGCGCCCGGACTGCTCGAAGACACTGTGGCGCTGCTCGACGCAGCACTCGACCAGCTCTCCAACGCGCAGATGGAAGTCGAGGCGGCACTGCGCAAGACCGAATACGATCCGCGCGAACTGGAGCGGGTGGAGGAGCGGCTTTTCGCGCTCAGGGCCGCCTCGCGCAAATATTCCGTTCCCGTCACCGAGCTGCCGGCGCTTGCTGTGCGCATGATCGCCGATCTTGCCGATCTCGATGCGGGCGAGGAGCGGCTTGCTCGGCTCGAAGCCGAGGTCGGCCTGGCGCGGGAAAGTTACGATGCGGCGGCGCGCGCGCTGTCCAACAAGCGCCATCATGCCGGCACTGCGCTGGCCGGGGCTGTCATGGCCGAGCTGCCGGCGCTGAAGCTCGAACGCGCCCGTTTCATGGTTGAGATCAGCACGGATGCGGGGGAGGCGCTCGCCGAAGGCATCGACGTCGTCGAGTTCCATGTCCAGACCAATCCGGGCACGCGACCAGGCTCGATCATGAAGGTCGCCTCGGGCGGCGAACTCTCGCGTTTCCTGCTGGCGCTGAAAGTGGCGCTCGCCGATCGTGGATCGGCCCCAACGCTCGTCTTCGACGAAATCGATACCGGCGTCGGCGGTGCGGTGGCCGATGCGATCGGCCAGCGGCTGAAGCGGCTGTCTGAGCGGGTGCAGGTGCTGTCGGTCACGCATGCGCCCCAGGTCGCGGCGCGGGCCGCGACGCATCTTTTGATTTCCAAGGGACCGTCGGCCGATGGGTCCGAGAAGATCGCCACGCGCGTCGCGACGATGGCGCAGAAGGACCGTACCGAGGAGATCGCCCGTATGCTGGCCGGGGCTTCGGTCACCGAAGAGGCGCGGGCTGCGGCGAAGCGGCTGCTGGCCGGCAACGGCTGATTTTTCTTCTGATGCTCTTTCCGCTTGAGCTGGTGGGATGACAATCATCCTGCGGCGCGATATGCGCTGAAGCTTCCCGATCGGCGGCGAGCTCAAGCCATGCGACTTTTCCATTTCAGCGACGATCCCGGTATCGTAGCGTTCGAGCCACGCTCGGTTCGCGTCCCGTCTGCCCGCGCGCCCGGCCGGGAATGGCTGAACGGTCCACTCGTCTGGGCAATCGATGCCGATCATGATTTCATGTATCTCTTTCCGCGCGATTGTCCCCGCATCCTGCTCTGGGCGACAGCCGATACGCCGGAGGCCGAACAGCGGCGCTGGCTCGGCGACTGGCGCGCTGTCGCCTACGTCGAGCGCCATTGGCTGGAAAGGCTCGAAGCGGAGACGATCCACCGTTACGAGATGCCGGCCGAGGGCTTCGAGGATCTGGGTGATGCCGGCATGTGGGTGGCCCGCAGACGCGTCATTCCCATGGAGAGGACCGCCATCTCACGGCTCGACCAGGAGTTTGCGCCGCGCGGGGTGGAGCTTCGGGTGGTGGACACGCTGACGCCGCTGAAAGGGCTCTGGGGCACCAGCCTGCATGTCAGTGGCATCAGGCTGCGTAATGCGGGCGATTGGGAATAGCCGGATAGGGCGGTAACAAGGATTCCACGGCATGAAAGTTGGCGCGAAAGCTCACCTCAATCTCCCTCATCCCTGTACTCGTCACAGGGATCCAGCGCGCCCAAGTCGTTGGGCGCGGGAGATTCTTCTTCGTTGAAAGAGAGCTATTCACGGCGCGGACGCGCCGTGGCTGGATTCCTGTGACAGGCACAGGAATGAGGGAGGAGAGGTGAGCAGGCCGATCCTCCCCACGGCGGATACGCGGCCTCTCTTTTCATCCGGAAATTTTGCTCTAAAAAACAATGCAGATTCTCTGGAGTGATGTTCCATGTCCACCGAAGGTTCCACTGTCGACACGTTGACGATCGAAGAGGCTGCCGCAGAGCTCGAACGGCTGGCAAAGGAGATTGCGCATCACGATGCGCTCTACCACGGCAAGGACCAGCCGGAGATTTCGGATGCCGATTACGATGCGCTGAAGCGTCGCAATGATGCGCTCGAGGCTCGGTTTCCCGAGTTGATTCGCGAAGACAGCCCATCGCGGCATGTCGGTGCAGCGCCCTCCGTCACCTTCGCGCCCGTCATCCATGCGCGGCCGATGCTGTCGCTCGACAACACCTTCTCGCAGGAGGACGTGCAGGATTTCGTCGCCGGCGTCTATCGTTTCCTCGGCCGTCTGCCGGACCAGTCGATCGCCTTTACCGCCGAGCCGAAGATCGACGGCCTGTCGATGTCGATCCGTTACGAGAACGGCAGGCTGGTGACGGCCGCAACGCGTGGCGACGGCACGACGGGCGAGAATGTCACTGCCAACATCCGGACCATCGCCGAGATCCCCAACGAGCTGCCGAAAGGCGTGCCGGCCGTCGTGGAGATCCGCGGTGAAGTCTATATGGCCAAGAGCGACTTCCTGGCGCTCAACCGGCAGATGGAGGCTGAGGGCAAGCAGACCTATGTCAATCCGCGCAACACCGCGGCCGGGTCGCTGCGCCAGCTCGACGCCAAGGTGACGGCGAGCCGCAAGTTGAAATTCTTCGCGTATGCCTGGGGCGAGATGTCGGAGATGCCGGCTGATACACAGTTCGGTATGGTGCAGACCTTCAAGGACTGGGGTTTTCCGGTCAATCCGCTGATGAAGCGGTTGAACTCGGTCGCCGACATCCTGGCGCATTATGACGAGATCGGCCTCGAGCGTCCGGATCTCGACTACGACATCGACGGCGTCGTCTATAAGGTCGACAGTCTCGAGCTGCAGGCCCGTCTCGGTTTCCGCTCACGTTCGCCGCGCTGGGCGACGGCGCACAAGTTCCCTGCCGAACAGGCTTTCACGATCGTCGAGAATATCGACATCCAGGTTGGCCGCACCGGCGCGCTAACGCCCGTGGCGCGTTTGACGCCGATCACCGTCGGCGGCGTGGTCGTCACCAATGCGACGCTGCACAACGCGGATTACATCCAGGGCATCGGCAATAGCGGCGAACGCATCCGCGACGACCAGCACGATATCCGCATTGGTGATACCGTCATCGTGCAGCGCGCAGGCGACGTCATTCCGCAGGTACTCGACGTCGTCATGGAGAAACGCCCGGCCGAGGCCAGGCCCTATGAATTTCCGAAGACCTGCCCGGTCTGTGGTTCACATGCCGTGCGTGAAAGACATGAGAAGACCGGCAAGCTCGATTCGGTCACCCGCTGCACCGGCGGCTTCATCTGCCGGGCGCAGGCGACAGAGCATCTGAAGCACTTTGTCTCGCGCAACGCCTTCGATATCGAGGGCCTCGGCTCGAAGCAGATCGACTTCTTCTTCGAAAACGAAGATCCGTCGCTGCAGATCCGCACCGCGCCCGATATCTTCACGCTGGAGGAACGGCAGCTGCAATCATTGACCAAGCTCGAGAATATCGACGGCTTCGGCAAGGTCAGCGTCGGCAAGCTCTATGGCGCGATCAACGAGCGGCGCAGCATTGCGCTCCATCGCTTTATCTACGCGCTCGGCATCCGTCATGTCGGCGAGACTACCGCGAAGCTGCTGGCGCGCTCCTATGGCACCTACGAGGCATTCGAGACGGCGATGCGGGAGGCCGAGACACTTTCCGGCGACGCCTGGAACGATCTCAACGCCATCGACGGTATTGGCGAGGTCGTCGCCCGTGCCATGGTCGAATTCTACAAGGAGCCGCGCAACGTTGCGGTGATTTCGGAGTTGATCAGACAGGTAGAGCCGCAGAAGGCCGAACAGCCGGTGACGGCAGGCAGCCCGGTTGCCGGCAAGACCGTGGTTTTCACGGGTTCACTGGAAAAATTCACCCGCGACGAGGCGAAGGCGCGGGCGGAAAGCCTCGGCGCCAAGGTGGCGGGATCGGTCTCGAAGAAGACCGACATCGTCGTCGCCGGCCCCGGCGCCGGCTCCAAGCTCGACAAGGCGCGCGAACTCGGTGTGCAGACGATGGACGAGGACGAATGGCTGGCGCTGATCAGCGGGTGAGGGGCTGACGGCAAGCCGCCAGCCCCGTTTGCTCACAGCCTGAGCCGCGCCATCGTATAGGCATCGACGTATTGACCGGCGCGATATCCGAAGGCCTTCAGCAGGCCTTCCTGCTCGAAGCCGAATTTCCGGTAGAGGCCGATGGCGACATCGTTGTCGGTATAGACGGTCAGTTCCAGCCGTTTGATATCGAGCCAGTCGTCGGCGGCGTCGACCATCGCGCCGAGCAGGATCCGTCCGAAGCCACGGCCGGTGAAATCGTCATGCACGCCCATGCCGATACTGGCGACGTGCTGCCGGCGGTCGGAGAGGCGGTTGAGGCCGCCATTGCCGACGATCTTGCCGTCCTGGGTGACGACCAGGTTGAGCGCGCCCGGCGACGGGTTTTCCATGTGTTTGCGAACCTCCTCGACCGGCTGGTAGGGCGGCCGCAAGGTGCCGGCCCGGTAGCCCGGCAGATTTATGAGATCGGTGATCTCCTCGGCATCGGACAGGCGGACGGCGCGCACGAGGACGCCATCCGGCAGGCGCGCTCGGCCGCGAGGTTCATTCTCTTCGTTTTCGGACATTCATGCTCTCCATCTGTGTCGGGAGGAGAGCCGGTTTCCGAAAACCCTGCTCGCCTCGGCAGGGTTTCGGGATGATGATCGGATCGCTGCTAACGCGCCATCGCTCCCGCGTACCCTTCAAGGGTCGTGGTGTGATGGATAAGCGCTGCCATGGTTACGGAACCGATCATGGCGGCAAGTTTCGATATGCGGGTTAAAAAGTCAACCATGCGTCGTGTCGAATTTGCGCGGCCGGAAGCGGGGCGGTATTCCTGTTCCCGAAGAAACGATTCGGGTTGCTGATTTGAAGACCATCGCGATTGACTTCGAGACGGCGAACGAACAGCGCGGCAGCGCCTGCGCCGTCGGCCTTGCCTGGATCGAGGAGGGCAGGGTGACGCGCGTCGAGGAGCGGCTGATCCGGCCGCGGGAGATGCGCTTTTCCGGGATGAACATCGCAATCCATGGCATCCGGCCGGAGCATGTCGAAGATGCGCCCGAGTTTCCCGAGGTGATGGGCGAGTTCGAGGAAGATTTTCGCGGCGCGACGATGATCGCGCACAATGCTGCCTTCGATTTCAGCGTCTGGCGGGCGAGCCTCGATCTCTACCGGCAATCCTATCCGGAGCTTACCTATCTCTGCAGCCTGAAGATGGCGCAGCGGATCTGGCCGCATTTCCTGTCGCACCGGCTGAACCTGATCGCCGAGCATCTCGGCCTGCGTTTCGTGCACCACAACGCTGCCGAGGATGCTGTGGTCTGCGCGGCCGCGGCGATCGAGATGGCGAAAGCCGTCAAGGCCAGTGCCGTTCACGCGATACCGGCGCTGATCGGCATGAGGCCCGGCCGGCTGACGGCGCGGGCCTACGAGCCCTGCACCTGCCGGAAAGGCTGAGCCCTACAGCGAGCCCCATTTCTTGCAAAGCATGGGTGCATGCTTATCTAGAATGCGGATTATTCAGGGAGCCGCCATGTCCAGACTGCGCAATCTTCTCCTCGCCGCCTTTTCCTTCTCCGTCCTTTCCGCAGGTRCTGCCTCAGCCGAAGTCGTCGGCAAGGTCGGGGTCGACTGGATCGGCAACGACATCATTGTCGAGGCGGTCTCCGACCCTGAGGTCAAGGGCATCACCTGTCACGTCACCTATTTCGATCGCAGCCTGATCGACCGGTTCAAGAACGGCAACTGGTTCGAGGACCCATCCAATAATTCCATCGCCTGCCGGCAGACCGGGCCGATCGAGATCGGTAATATCGACCTGTCCAAGGATGGCAGCGAGGTGTTCCGCCAGGGCATATCGCTGATCTGGAAGACGCTGGTCGTCAACCGCATTTACGACAAGACGAACGACACGCTGATCTATCTCGCCCATTCGCGCGAACTGACCGACGGTTCGGCGAAGATGTCGATCTCGACCATTCCGCTCTATGGCCAGAACGTTGTCTGGAAGAATGGGAAGCCGCAATAAAGCGGGGAGGTTCCGGGGTCTCTCGCGCTTGCGATGAAAGACCCCGCCCCAACCCCTCCCCACAAGGGGGAGGGGCTTAACTTGCCGCACCCGCTTTCCAGATCTTCGACGTTTCGAGATGAACGAGGCGGGCGCTCCGGGTAGTCCCTCCCCCTTGTGGGGAGGGGTTGGGGAGGGGTCTTCCTAAAAGCTGATCCGATGCCGCTTTGCGCCTGCATCAAACGAAAAAGGCCCGGACGAGCCGGGCCTTCGAATTCTAGATATGAGTATTCCTCAGGCGGCCTGCGTCAGTTCGTCGGCTATGACCGTGTCGAGATTCAAGAAGCAGACCATGGTCTTTTCGAGCGCGACGATGCCGCGGCAGAAGGCGCGCTGGGCTTCCGGAATGATTTCCGGCGGTGGCTGCAGGTCTTCGCTCTTGATGGTCATCATGTCGGAAACCTGCTCGACCAGCAGGCCGACCAGCTTGCCGGCGATGTCGGTGACGATGATCGCCGAGCGCTCGGAGGGCTCGGTCATTTTCATGCCGAGGCGGCAGGCCATGTCGATGACGGGGATCACCGCACCGCGCAGGTTGATGAGACCCAGCACATAGGGCGGGGTGTGCGGCATCGGCGTCACTGGTGCCCAGCCGCGGATTTCGCGGATGGCCATGATGTCGATGCAGAATTCCTGATCGCCCAGGTGGAACGAAACGATTTCGAGATAAGCGCCCGACTGCTTGATGGCGTTATTGTTGTTCATGGTCAGAATTCTTCCCAGTTGTCCCCGGCGGGAGAGGCGATGCAGAACTGCTGTTAAATATAGATGTGACGGCTTAAGTCTTTCCTAACGATATGTATTTTCAGATTACCCGTCGCTCTAAAGGCAAGCTATTCACAAACATGCCATTTTTGATCCGCGCAGATTCCTGAGGTCGGATTTCGTTGCCGTTGCAGTTTCTATCGGTGAGACAATTTATCACCAGTCAGAAAACATATTCTTGAATTGCGCGCGTCCGGTCGAGGCTATAATCACGCGGGGCAAGGGGCGGGCGGTACATATCCGCCTGGATCGAGGATCATGCCAATGAAGACATTCCGCATCGCCGTCTGGGTCGGTGTCCTGATACTTGCCGGGTTTCTCGGCGCGTACACGCTCAACCTGACGAAGTCGAGGGACGTGGTGGCCGAACCGCCCTTCGGCGTGCCCTTCACCCTGGTCTCCCAAAGCGGGCAGCCGATCACCGAGCAGGCGCTGCGCGGCAAGCCGACGGCGCTGTTTTTCGGCTTCACCCATTGCCCGGAAGTCTGCCCGACGACGCTTTTCGAACTGAATGGCTGGATGGAGAAGGTCGATCCGAAGGGCGACAAGCTGCAGGCCTATTTCGTGACCGTCGATCCGGAGCGCGATACGCCTGAGATCATGAACGAATACGTCTCCAATGTTTCCAAGCGCATCATCGGCATTTCAGGCCCGCCTGACAAGATCGCCGAGGTTATCAAGGGGTTCCGCGTCTACGCCAAGAAAGTGCCGGTCGACGAGAAGGATCCGAACGGCGACTATACGATGGATCACACCGCCTCGGTCTTCCTGCTCGATTCGGCCGGGCGGTTTTCCGGAACGATCGCCTATGGCGAAAACCCGGACACGGCGGTAAAGAAGCTGGAGAATCTCGCCAGCAAGGGGTGACAGCTTCAGCGTGATGGGGCGTTGGATCGACCGGCGGCGGGCAACGGAAACGGGAAAGACCGCCTATCGTGAGTGAAATCCGCCTTTACGTGACGACGACCGAAAGCAAGGCCGAAGAGATCCTCGACCTTCTGAGCGCGGTCTTCGGTGAAGAAGACTTTGCCATCGGCACCACCGAGATCGATGAGAAGAAGGATATCTGGGAAGCCTCGATCTACATGATGGCCGAGGACGAGGCTGAGGTGCAATCCCGCGTCGAGGACGCATTGAAGGCCTCTTTCCCTGATGCCCGGCTGGAGCGGGAAGTCATCCCCGAGATCGACTGGGTGGTGAAATCGCTGGAGGGGCTGAAGCCCGTCCGGGCAGGGCGCTTCCTGGTGCATGGCTCGCATGACCGCGACAAGATCCGCCCCGGCGACATCGCCATCGAGATCGATGCCGGCCAGGCCTTCGGCACCGGCCATCATGGCACGACGGCGGGCTGCCTCGAGGTGATCGATGCCGTGGTGCGCTCGCGCCCGGTCCGCAACGCGCTCGATCTCGGCACCGGCAGCGGCGTGCTGGCGATAGCGGTGCGCAAGCTCAGGAACATACCGGTGCTGGCGACCGACATCGATCCGATCGCGACGAAGGTGGCGGCCGAGAACGTGCGCCGCAACGGCATCGCCTCGGGCATCGTCACCAGGACTGCGCCGGGCTTTCATTCGACGGCCTTTTCCGAGCACGGTCCCTTCGATCTCATCATCGCCAATATTCTTGCGCGGCCGCTGATCCGCATGGCACCGAAGCTTGCGACGCATCTTGCGCCTGGCGGATCGGTCATTCTCTCCGGCATCCTTGCCGGGCAGCGCTGGAAGGTGATTGCCGCCTATAGTGGCGCGAGGCTTCGCCATGTCAGAACCATCTGGCGCAACGGCTGGGTGACTATTCATCTCGATCGTCCTTGAGTTTTCAAGGCTGTGAGCAGGTGATTTCTCCTGCAACGCATGCCTTGCTTAAGGCAATGCGCCTCCTCCCCACCCTCATCCCTGTGCCTGTCACAGGGATCCAGCCACCGCGCGTCTGCGCGGTGAATGACTCTATACGAGCTTGAAGAGAGTTTCCCGCGCCCAAGGACTTGGGCGCACTGGATCCCTGTGACAAGCACAGGGATGAGGGCGGCGGCGGGTGCCGCATCGCCTTATCGAAAGGGAGCCGCTCCGTGAGCCTTGTTGAAGGCAAGAAAAAAGGCGGTGCCGATGGCACCGCCTTGGACCGGTCTATCCGGCCAATGCCCGCGAGCTCAAGGGGAGGAGCGCTCAAGCGGGCTCTACTGCATTCCAATAGGCCAGTCCGGGAGGGAGGAGACGGACTGGCTTTCAGGCTTAGAACGCGTAGCTGGGGGCGCCCTTGTGGCGTGTGGCCCGCTGGCCGGCGCCGAGCAGCTTGAGGCTGTCCTCGTTCTGCGGGCGGCGGGCGCCGATCACGTGACGCACGGTCTGGCGTTCGCCAGCCTGCACCGGGCTGCTATATGCGAAGCGCGAGAGAGAGGCGGTCATTTCAAGAATTCCTTTGTTATAGGTTCATCGCGAACCGTTCGATGACGCCTATATAGCTATTCTGAAATGCGGAGGCAGAGGGTTTCGCTCATGGGAGCCATGCGGCCATTGCATAAAGCGTGCCAAATTAACTTTTGGCGTCACAGTTCTGTCAAAATGTTGAGCGGCACCAGAGGTTTCGACTCGTTTGGTCGCTTTTTCTCCCCATCAGTTGAAATTTCGCTAACATGGCCGGCATCCCATTAACCGGATTCGTCTCAATCATTCGGGTTTCCAGCATGTTCCAGTCTTTCGAGGTCACTTCCACGCCGCAATTCGGCAGGGATCGCGTATCGGCGCTACGCGCCAGTTTCGATTCGCTCGGCATCGACGCCTTTCTCGTGCCGCGCGCCGACGAGTTCAACGGCGAATATGTTCCCGCATGTTCGGAGCGCTTGGCATGGCTGACGGGCTTTACCGGTTCCGCGGGTATTGCGCTCATCCTGCGCACGCAGGCGATCGTCTTTGTCGACGGGCGCTATGTGACGCAGCTTGCCGAACAGGTCGACGGTTCGGTTTTTTCGGGCGGCGATCTCGTCAACGAACCGCCGCATCTCTGGCTTGCCGCAAACGGCGGTAAGGGCCTGCGGCTCGGCATCGACCCCTGGCTGCATGCGGGTGCCGAGGTGCGCCGGCTGGAAAGAGCCCTTTCCCAGATCGGCGGCACGCTGGTCTTCCTGCCGCACAATCCGCTCGACAGGCTTTGGAGCGACCGGCCGGCCGAGCCGCTCGGCGCGGTTAGCATCCAGAACGTCGCGCAGGCCGGCGTGCTGGCGAGAGAGAAGATCGCGACGATCGCCGCCGATCTTTCGAAGAAGAATCTTGCGGCGGTGTTGATCGCCGATCCCTCTTCTGTCGCCTGGACCTTCAATATCCGCGGCGCCGACGTGCCGCACACGCCGCATCCGCTGGCGCGCGCCATCATCCATGCCGACGGCCGGGCCGAGCTCTTCCTCGACAAGCGCAAGACCGGCATCGAGCCGGAGGCCTATCTCGCGCAGATCTGCACGCAGCTGCCGCCCTCGGCGTTGGAGGAGAGGTTGGCTGCCGTTTCGAGAGATGGCGGCCGCGTGCTGATCGACCCTGATATCGCCGCCTATGCGCTGGCGGAGATCATCCGCAAGGCGGGCGGCGAAGTGGTGGAGGGCGCCGATCCCGCCAAGTTGCCGCGCGCAGTGAAGAACGACGTCGAGATCAACGGCTCGGCCGCCGCGCATCTGCAGGACGGGGCGGCGATGGTGGAATTCCTCTATTGGCTGTCGCAGACAAAGCCCGGCACGGTGAGCGAGATCGCCGCCGCCGATCATCTCGAAGCGGCGCGTGCCCGCGTCGGCCAGAGCATGCAGAACCCTCTGAAGGACATTTCCTTCGACACGATTTCGGGAGCCGGCGAACATGCAGCGATCATGCATTACCGCGTGACGACCGAGACCAACCGGATGATCGAGGCCGGCGAACTCTTTCTGATCGATTCCGGCGCGCAATATATCAACGGCACGACCGACATCACCCGCACTGTCGGCATCGGCGCGGTATCGGAGGAGCATCGGCGCTTCTTCACGCTGGTGCTGAAGGGGATGATAGAGATCAGCACGGCACGTTTTCCGAAGGGCACGCGCGGCTGCGACCTCGATCCGCTGGCGCGCATCGCGCTGTGGCGGGCCGGCGCCGATTTCGCTCACGGCACGGGCCACGGCGTCGGCTCCTATCTCTCAGTGCATGAGGGGCCGCAGCGCATCTCCAGGCTTTCGACGCAGGAACTGCTGCCCGGCATGATCCTTTCGAACGAGCCGGGTTATTATCGGCCCGGCAGTTTCGGCATCCGCATCGAGAACCTGATCTATGTGCGCGGGGCCGAGGAGATCGAGGGCGGCGATGCGCCGATGCTCGGATTCGAGACGCTGACTTTCTGCCCGATCGACCGCAGCCTCGTCATTCCCGAGCTTCTGACCCATGACGAGCTGCACTGGTTCAACGACTATCATCGCCGCACATGCGAGGCGCTGATGCCGCTCATCCACGATCACGATGTCAGGGCGTGGCTCGAAAACGCGACGCTGCCGCTGGAATATTGAGAAAACGGCATTACAGCGTCGGCGACGCTGTAGCACCTTGAATTTCTGCGCCGGCTTCGGGCCGGCGCTCAGGCGCCGATCGTGTGGCGCCAAGTCATCACGACGATCCAGGCGGCGACCAGCATCCATGTATGGGTGAAGCGCAGGCCGATGAAGAGGGCGACGATCAGCGCCAGCTTCGATTCCCAGCCGCCGATGAAGAAGGCGGGTGCGACGAGTGTCGTCAGCACGGCCGCCGGCACGGCATTCAGCGCCGCCTCCATGCGCGGGGGGATGCTTTTCATTCGGGTGATGAGGATATAGCCGCCGATGCGGGTGGCGAAGGTGGCGGCGGCTGCTGCGAGGATGACGAGCGCCATGTGAAGATCGAATTCCATGGCTCAGACCTCGTGCACTTCGGATTGGAGGGCGTCGGCTTCCAGATCCTGCGGTTGCTGCGGCAGCGGCAACAGGGCGGCGAGCACGATGCCAACGGCGGCACCGAGGCTGACATGCCAAGGCGAGCCGACGTAGCGGTAGGCGAACACGGATGCCACCGCACTGACGAGCGCCACAGGCAGGAAATTGTCTCGCTTGCGGAAGCCGAGGACGATGCCGAGGAAATAAGCCGGCAGCAGGATGTCGAGGCCGATGGCCTTGGGATCGCCGATGAAGCCGCCGAGCATGCCGCCGGCGATGCTGATCAGCACCCAGGGAATGTAGATGATGATGGCAAAGCCGAAATACCAGGCGAAGGTGAGTCGCCGGCCGGCCTCGGCGCGCTTGACCGCTTCGGCGAATTGTGGATCGACGAGCAGGAAAAAGGTAAAGAATTTCTGCACCGGCGTGAAATGGCCGATGTAGCGAGCCAGTGCCGCCGAATAGAGCACGTGGCGGAAATTGACGGCGAGGATCGACAGCACGATCAGCCAGGCGTGGACATTGTGACCGAAGAGTTCGATGCCGACCATCTGGCTGGCGCCGGCATAGACGGTGGCGCTCATGAAGGCGGCTTCGGAAAGCGACATGCCATTTTCGACCGCCAGCGCTCCGAAGAGAGCGCCAAAGGGCGCCGATGCCAGCGCAACGGCGGAGCCGCCCCGCAAACCTTCAACAAAGTCGGCGCGATTCATGTGATCTTGTCCAGTTGGAATTCAAGTTTTCCCTTATGGTCTACGGCTTGCGACGGCAATTGAATTTCCTTGATTGACCAATCGATTTTGCTGAACCATCAAAGTCCCGATCGCATTCGGCAAAGAGGCAACCATGAAAAAGATCGAATTTTCCAAGGAAGAAAAGGCTGAGATCGTTTCGCGCATCCGCGCTTATTTCGGCCGGGAACTCGATCCCATCGGCGCATTGCCGGCCGAATTCCTGCTTGACTTCTTCGCCGAGGAGATCGGGCCGTATTTCTACAATCGAGGGCTGAGAGATGCCCAGGCCGCCTTATCGACGAGAATGGAACACCTGGCCGAAGATATTCATCTTCTTGAGAGGGAGCAAAAATTCTAAAGCGCGTCGCGATCTTTCAGATTCGCTCCCTGCACTTTAAGTCTTTGTTTTTACGCATGCCGTTGTCGCAAAACCGCTGCACATTTTTGCGCGACATGCTTTAGCGCCTTAAAATCAAATCGGCCTTCACTTAACGGCAAATTATTTCTGCGCCGATATGGTCGTGACGCTTTTGTTCACCGGATTGCGTGTTATTTGGCCTTGATTGTCTCCGTTATCGATGAACCTCGATCCGCCAAGCTCGGCAAGGCGTTGATCTTTATGGTCTGGCTTGCGCTGGCGTCTGCGCTTTGCTGGTCCGAAACGGTCTGGCGTGACGAGGTTCGTGCATTGTCACTCGCCCTTCAAGGGGACAATTTCATCGATATGCTTCGCCAGATGCATGGTGAGGGCCATCCTGCTGTCTGGTATATTCTGCTGCGCGCCGCCTATGCCGTGGTCGGCTCGCCTGTCGTCCTGAAGATCGTCGCACTCACGATTGCAGCGACTGCGGCCTATCTTCTTGTTTTCAGGCTGAAACTGCCGCTTTCCATCATGCTGCTGGCGCTGTTCAGTAGCTTTTCGATTTTCGATTATGCCGCGATGTCGCGAAATTACGGCATCAGCATGCTGGTGATTTTCCTTATCGTCCTGAGTTGGGAGAAAGGAGCGCGCAACGGGATATTGCTCGGCCTGTTGTTTGCCTTGCTGGCAAATACGAACGTCCATTCGGTCGTCCTCGTCGGCGGCTTTCTCGCCTATTGGTTTTTCGATTTAATTCTGGCCCGGTCGAGGCCGCCTCTGACGGCATATCGGGCCTTTGTGACAGCCGCTGCCATTGCCGCGGTTGGAATTGTTCTATGTTTCGTAACAGTCTATCCGACCTTCAATGATACGGGGCAGAACGATCTCAGCGGCGAGAATTTCGCTTTGCTTGTCCTTCGTGCTCTTGCCCTGACCAGTTCGCATTTTATGGCGTTCTATCCCAACAGCATCCTTGAACTGGTCGTGGCGTATCCGTTGGCTGCCCAGATTTTCGCAGTGTTAATGTCCGTGCTGATCTACGGCAGCCTGTTGGCGCTGGCGAATCGGTGGCCGGCGCTGATCGCAGCGGGACTGGTTCTCTTGGGGCTTTCGCAGCTTTTTACGCTTGTCTATCCCGGCGGATACAGACATCAGGCGCTCTGGCTGGTTTTCATGATCGCGATCACCGCCTTGGCCACAGACTCTCAGCGCGACGGGGCGGGCGTTGCCGGCATCGAGGCTGCTGGCGGCATCGTAACGTTCGGGCGCCTGTGCTTCCTGATATTGCTGGCGCTACAGGTCGTGTCCGGCATCGACAAGGTCCATCAGGCCTTCATAGCCGAAATACCCCTGAGCCGAAGCAAGGATCTCGGTGCGTTCATTCAATCGCGCCCCGATCTCAAGGATGCGGTCATTATGGCGGATCCAGACTATCTGGTGGAAGCCTTGCCCTATTACGTCCCCAACCGCACCTATCTTCTGCGGGAGGAGCGGTTCGGCGCGATCGTGCGATATACCCGGAATGCGCGGCTTTCGCTCAGCCTTGCCGATATTCTGCAAACGGCACATCGATTGCAGCAGAGTGAGCATGTCCCTGTTGTCATCCTTCTTTCACAGCGGCTTGATCAGATTACTGCGCCCGTTTCCCTGCGTGAAAGCTACGTTTGGCGGTTGTCTCTGACGCCGGAAGACATTTCTGCTTTCCAGAGCGCGACAAGCCTCGTCAAGCGCTTCGGCACGGTTGCCGGAAGCGATGAGACGTTCGACGTCTACGTCCTGAAATAAGATGCCAGCCAGCAGGTTATTTGCACACGTCCACGCATTTGATCATTGTGACATGCGTCCGCATTCCGTCGATTGCGGCGGTAACACCTTCAGGAGTGGTGCCACCGTTGCAGCGCGACCAGACGAACAAGGGCCCGAGCCTATAAACGGGACGCGACGGCGCCTGCGGCCCCGCAATCGCAAAGGCACGGTCAGCCTTCGCGCTTCATCCGCTCCCGGCGTTCGATCTCAGCCTCCGAGGGCTGCGCCAGCTCGAATGTGCCTGTCTTGATTGCGCCGGCACGCTCGTAGACGCTCATGATGACGCCCGTCGTCGAGATCGTGTTGGCGGTGAGCTTCAGCGCCTCTGGCTTGGCGCCTTGACCGAACAGGCGTTTGCCCGGGCCGAGGACGAGCGGAAAAGTCAGAAGCCGGAATTCGTCGATCAGGTCATGCGCCAATAGGGTCTGCAACAGGCCGCTGCTGCCCTGTGTCAGGAGGACGGGACCGTCCTGTTGCTTCAACCGGGCGATTTCGGCGGCGGCGTCGCCACGCAGGGCGACGGAATTTGCCCAGGTGAGCGGCTCCGTGGAAGTGGTCGCGACATATTTGGTCACGGCGTTGAAGACCTTGCCGATTGGATCGTCTTTCCCGACGAAGGGCCAGTGCGCGGCGAAGATTTCGTAGGTCTTGCGGCCAAGCAGCAGTTCGAAGGGATCGGTAAAGATCCCGCCCATGAACTGGCCCATCGGCTCGTCCCAATAATTGACGGTCCAGCCGCCCTGCGTGAAGCCGCCGGTCGGATCCTCCCGCGGCCCGCCCGGCGCCTGCATGACACCGTCCAAACTGACGAAGGCTGCAGCAACAAGCTTTCTCATCTCTCAACTCCCATTGTTGGTGTGTTCAGAGCCAAGGACGGATTAGCTTGCACCGATCCGACATCCGACGCGGTTTTTTCGGGCGGTATCCGAGTTGAACTAGCCGGCCAAGGCCTTGGTGCTGTCGATGATCGCGATGCCATGCGCCAGCATCTCCTCGATGGCGGCGGCGACGCCTTCGGGCGTGATGCCGCGGCTTGCGTCCTCGATGAAGCGCACGTGGATACCAGGCATCATCTCCAGCGCGTCGAGCGCGGAAAACTTGACGCAATAGTCGGTCGCCAGCCCGCAGACGTCGAGGTCGGTGACGCCCTGATCCTCGAGGAAATCGGAAAGTCCGGTCGAGGCATCGCGGTCATTGTCGCGGAAGGCCGAATAGCTGTCAATATAGGGATTCTCGCCCTTCTGCTGGATCAGGTCGATCTCTTCGGATTTGAGTTCGGGATGCAGTTCGGCATCGAGCGTACCCTGAATGCAGTGGTCGGGCCACATCATCTGCGGCTTGCCCGACAGTTCGCCCATCTCGAAGGCGGCGGCACCCGGATGGGCGGAGGCAAAGCTGCCGTGGCCCGACGGATGCCAGTCTTGCGAAGCGACGATCAGGTCGTATTTGCCGCTGTCGATCAGTCTGTTTGCGACGGGAACCACCTTGTCGCCGTCAGGCACCGGTAGATTGCCGCCTGGACAGAAGCCGTTCTGAATATCGACGAGCAGCAGCGCTTTCATCAAGGCCAATCCCTTCGCTTTATTGCAGTGTAAGACGCCAAGCACACTGAATGGATCAACTAGTGGATTTCCAGGCGCGGACGCGCAAGTGTTAATTCTGGCACTAGCGGTAGTAAGTCGTCGAAACAGAATGCTCTAATGCAATCATTGCGATAGCTGGCGGCGGTTCTCGTGTTGAAAGGGAACGGAGGGGAGGCGCGTGCATGATTTCCGGATCGCAGACACGGCCCGCGACGGTGGCAATTGCCGGCAAATCGATCTGCCTGCGTCGGACGCTTTTGTGCTGCATCGATGGATCGAGGCTCCCCCGGCAGAGCCCGGATCTCGGCCGGCTAGACCGCCGCCACGTCTTCGGCTGCAGAGTCACCTGCTGCGGCGGAAGTGCCGTAGGTATTACGGTAGGCCTGGAGGGCCGTCTGCATGTCGCTCAGCACTTTGGTGAGGAGCGGATCGCTGTCGCCTGAAGTCTTGATGCTGTTCGGATCGGCGGCAAGAAACTCGGACTCGGTTAACTTGCCGTCGCCATTCGTATCCATCGCGGCGAAGACACCCTTGGAAGCGTCGTCGCTCTGATCGCTGCCGTCGCCCTGATCGTCACTGCCGTCGGTCTTCTGCATGGACAGCATCAGCGACAGGATGTCGGCGGTGATCTTCTTGACGATGTCGGTGCTGCTGTCGTCGCTGTCGGTCGACGCCGTAGCTGATGTCGAGGACTGCGAGGCGGCGGCCAACTCGTCCGCCGAAATGACGCCGTCGCCATTCTTGTCCAGACTGGAAAGCGGAGACTGATATTGAGTTAATGTGCTGCCGAGAGATGAAACACTGGTCACTTGAACCTCCTTCGAAAAGTTCGTCGTGAAGCCCGCCTTTCATGGGTGGGCAGCCTCTGGGCTAAGCTGATTTGCGCAAAGCGTCAAAGCGACGTTTTGACAGGGCAGAAGTGCGATTGACGGCGCGGGGCGACGCACGTTAACCTCTCGGTTACCAAAGTTTTTTCATTGGAATTATTGGCTTTTTTAGCGATTTCTTCGTCTGGGCGCGATCAAATCCATGCCGGTGTTTGTCTGAAATTGCCGTAACGCTGCGTGCGGAGGAGCCATGGGCGGAGTGCCCGGGTTTGCGCGGCTGCGACATTTCGTCTGCTTCCTGTGAGGGCGATGTCAGGCCGAGCTTGCTCCGGATCATGATTTCTGCCTTTCTTACCCTCAGCAGCAAGCCGGAACCGAAGCCATGTCCGAGCCCAATCCAGACGAAAAGATCGATGCGACGTTTCGCAACGGGTCGTTGACGGCGGCCGGGATCATCCTCGGTTTCTCGCTCAATTTCATCAGCGTCTGGGTTTCCAACCCCAATGACTGGAGCCGCATCGATATTCCGCCGATGCTGTTTCTGACCATCGGCATCGCCATCCAGGTGAAGGTCTTTGCCGATCTGCTGGCGCGCGATTCTCTCTTTGCCGTCAAATATGATCGGTCTCGCCGGCTCTTCCTGATCGGTTTGGGAATCGTCGCCACCGGAATCGGCATTGCGCTGATCAACGATATTCTTGGGCTCGGAAGGATGCGGATGCTCGGCTGAAGGTTCTCGCGTCGTGCCGAGGTGAGATCACACGCGCTCGACGAACCCGTCCAATACCCGCTTCTGTCCGGCCCGGTCGAACTCGATCGTCAGCTTGTTGCCTTCGATGCCGGTGATGTTGCCGTTGCCGAATTTCAGGTGGAACACGCGGTCGCCGAGCGTGAACCTCGACGGCTCCGACGAGGTCGATTTCGCCACCAGCTCGCCTTCGATCGTACGCCCCTTCGGGCCGCTCTCGCCGTAGCCGATGCGTTCGACGGCATGGCCGGAGCGAGTGCCCCAGTTGTCGCGCGTGGCGTCGGTCTTGTTGGCCTGGGCGCGTTTCCAGCCCGGGGTGGAATAGGAGTTGGCGAAGGGCTCGGCCTTGTCGAAGCGGGACTGGCCGTAGCCACCGCGGCCGTACCCGCCGTAGCTCTGTTCCATTTCAGCGACCTCGACATGGGTTTCCGGCAGTTCGTCGAGGAAGCGTGAGGGCAGGGTCGATTGCCAGAGGCCATGGATGCGTCGGTTGGAGACGAACCAGATGTGGCAGCGATGCTTGGCGCGGGTGATGCCGACATAGGCGAGGCGGCGTTCCTCTTCCAGGCCGGCGCGGCCGCTCTCATCCAGCGAGCGCTGGTGCGGGAAGAGGCCTTCCTCCCAGCCGGGCAGGAAGACGGTGTCGAATTCAAGGCCCTTGGCCGAGTGCAGCGTCATGATCGAGACGGCGTCGAGGTTCTCGTTGGTCTCGGCATCCATCACCAGGGAGACGTGTTCGAGGAAGCCACGCATCGACTCGAAGCTTTCCATCGAGCGGATCAGTTCCTTGAGGTTCTCAAGGCGACCGGGTGCTTCGGCGCTCTTGTCGTTCTTCCACATGTCGGTATAGCCGGACTCTTCGAGGATCTGCTCGGCCAGTTCGGTATGCGGTGTGTTTTCAAGCAGTTCCTGCCATCTGCGGAAAGATTGAATCACGTCGAAGAGCGCCTTTCGCGCCTTCGGCTTCAGCTCGTCGGTCTCGACGATGTCGGCGGCTGCCGCAAGCATCGGAATATCGCGGGCACGCGCATAGTCGTGCAGCGCGCGCACCGTCGTATCGCCGAGGCCGCGCTTCGGCGTGTTGACGATGCGCTCAAAAGCGAGGTCGTCGGAGGCTTGCGCGACAAGGCGGAAATAGGCCATGGCATCGCGGATTTCCAGGCGCTCGTAGAAGCGTGGGCCACCGATGACGCGGTAATTGAGGCCGAGGGTGACGAAGCGGTCTTCGAATTCGCGCATCTGGAAGGAGGCACGCACGAGGATCGCCATGTCGTTCAGCAGATGCTTGCCGCGCTGAAGCTGCTCGATCTCCTCGCCGATGGCGCGGGCTTCCTCCTCCGAATCCCAGGAGGCGTGGACCTGCACCTTGACGTCGTCGGGATCGGAGCGGTCGGTGAACAGCGTCTTGCCGAGGCGGCCTTCATTATGGGCGATCAGATGGGCGGCTGCGCCGAGGATATGTTCGGTCGAGCGGTAGTTGCGCTCGAGCTTGATGACCTTGGCGCCGGGGAAGTCCTTCTCGAAGCGCAGGATATTGTCGACCTCGGCGCCGCGCCAGCCATAGATCGACTGGTCGTCGTCGCCGACGCAGCAGACATTCTGCAGCTCGCCCTTGGGGCGCTGGGCGAGCAGCCTGAGCCACATGTACTGGGCGGTGTTGGTGTCCTGATACTCGTCGACGAGGATATAGCGGAAGCGGCCGTGATATTCCTTCAAGAGGTCCGGGTTCTTGCGGAAGATCGCGATCGGATGCATCAGCAGGTCGCCGAAGTCGCAGGCGTTCAGCGTCGTCAGGCGCGCCTGATAGGCAAAATAGAGATCGCGGCCGCGGCCGTTGGCAAAGGCGCGGGCATCGCCCTCGGGGATATCGGCAGGGCCGAGACCCTTGTTCTTCCAGGTATCGATCATGCCGGCGAACTGCTTGGCCGGCCAGCGCTTGTCGTCGAGGCCCTCGGCCTGGATGATCTGCTTGATCAGGCGGACGACGTCGTCGGTATCGAGAATGGTAAAATCGGAGCGCAGGCCGACGAGCTCGCCGTGGCGGCGCAGAAGTTTGACGCCGATCGAATGGAAGGTGCCGAGCCAGGGCATGCCTTCGACGGCGCCGCCGACGAGCAGCGCGATGCGCTCCTTCATCTCGCGGGCGGCCTTGTTGGTGAAGGTGACGGCGAGGATCTGCGAGGGGAAGGCGCGGCCGGTGTTGAGAATATGGGCAATGCGGGTGGTGAGCACCCGCGTCTTGCCGGTGCCAGCGCCGGCCAGCACGAGGACGGGGCCTTCCAGCGTTTCGACGGCTTCGGTCTGCTCGGGGTTCAGCCCGGCGAGGTAATCCGGCCGCTTGCCGCCGTCGCGAGCCGCCATGGCGCGGGCGGCGATGCCGCCACCGGCGGCGGGCGCGCTTTCGGCGGGGGCGGCAGGCGGCTGCGGCTTGCGCGCCATCTCGCCCGGCTCTTCGTCGAAGAAGGGCATATCGTCGAAACTATTGCTCATGGCGCGTAATGTAGTGATTCGGGAAGGAAAGACCAGAAAAGATGTTCTGCTTTCATTCCTGAGCCGGCGCTATTCCAGGCGGTATGTTGCGGGCGGCAAGGCCGCCGCCGAGCCCGGCTGCGGTCGCCATGCGGGCGAGCGGGCTAAAAATTTCCGATCGGAGTGTGTCGGAACCGGTGCCGGTGGGGCGTCTTTGGGTCATCGGACAGCAGTCCGGATCAACACCCGTCAACAAGGAGGCCGTTTCATGCCGAAGGTCGTTTCAAATCTCTGGTTCGCCGAGGAAGCGCGCGAAGCCGTCGAATTCTACGTGTCTGTTATCCCGGACTCCAGGATCGGCCGCACTACTATATTGCCGGCGGAAACGCCGAGCGGGCCTCCCGGCAGCGTCGAGCTGATCGAGTTCACGCTCGCCGACCAGGCCTTCCTGGCGATGAAGGCCGGCCCGCTCGATAGCTTCAACCATTCCTTCTCGATCGCGATTCTCGTGGAAAGCCAGGCCGAGATCAATCGGATATGGGAGGCCTTCCTCGCCAATGGCGGCACGCCGGAGGCCTGCGGCTGGCTGAAGGACCGCTGGGGCCTTTCCTGGCAGATCGTGCCGCGCATGCTGTCCGAGATGATCGCCGACAGCAACCGCGAGCGGGCCAGGCGCGTGACCGAGGTGATGCTCGGCATGGTCAAGATCGATGTCGCTGCATTGGAGAAGGCGTTCAACGGTTGATTCGCGCCGGTGGCATATAATTACGATGCCGGGCGCATGGCCGCGTCGCGCTCGTCGCCATMATGTCGGTAACGGACCGACACGACGCGCTGCCCAGCATCGGCTTTTGCCCTTATTGGCCGCCGATTGTCGATTTTTCCAAGGCTCGAATCACGGGCGACATTGCACACCCTTTTCATCTTTCTGTCACGTCGCGAAATGTGCTGATACCGCAACGGCCCTTTTCTCAACTACAATAAGAGACAGTTTCGTAGAGTAAAAAATAACCGGTGCATGCACGTTTTTGTGCATTGCCAGAAACAGCCGGTGAGCGTGGAATATACCTGTGAAACTATTGATTCTTAGGAATGTCGTGGCCATCTCCTTTGGTATGACGACCTAGAGCCTGTGGCATTAACCTTGAATGGAGGGCCCATGCTGAGTGAATCCGTATTTGATGCGTTCACCCGCAGCTATGATGCGCGTCGCGAAACCGATATGTCGATCACGGAATATCTCGACCTTTGCAAAAAGGAACCGCTTGCCTATGCCAATGCGACCGAGCGCCTGCTCGCCGCGATAGGCGAGCCGCAGATGGTCGACACCGCCAGGGACACCCGCCTCGGCCGGATCTTCATGAACCGGACCATCCGGATCTATCCGGCCTTTGCTGGCTTCCACGGCATGGAAGAGACAATCGAACGCATCGTTTCCTTCTTCCGGCACGCGGCGCAGGGGCTCGAGGAGCGCAAGCAGATCCTCTATCTGCTTGGCCCGGTCGGCGGCGGCAAGTCATCGCTGGCGGAGYGGCTGAAGCTGCTGATGGAGGTTCATCCGATCTACGTGCTGAAGGCGGGTGACGAGATAAGCCCCGTTTTCGAAAGTCCGCTCAACCTGTTCGACCCGGACACGATGGGATCGCTCCTCCAGGAGCAATACGGTATTCCCTTGCGACGCCTGAACGGACTGATGAGCCCGTGGTGCCTGAAACGGCTCGACGATTTTGGAGGCGATATTTCCCGCTTCCGCGTCGTCAGAGTACAGCCTTCGCGGTTGCGCCAGATCGCCATCGCCAAGACCGAGCCTGGAGACGAGAACAATCAAGATATCTCGTCCTTGGTCGGCAAGGTCGATATCCGCAAGCTGGAGACCTATTCCCAGAACGATCCCGATGCCTACAGCTATTCGGGCGGGCTCAACCGCGCCAATCAGGGCGTGCTCGAATTCGTCGAGATGTTCAAGGCGCCGATCAAGATGCTGYATCCGCTGCTGACGGCGACGCAGGAGGGGAACTATATCGGCTCCGAGAATATCGGCGCCATACCCTTCTCCGGTATCGTCCTAGCGCATTCGAACGAAGCGGAATGGCAAACCTTCAAGGCCAACAAGAACAACGAGGCCTTCATCGACCGTATTTGCGTGATCAAGGTGCCCTATTGCCTGCGCGTCACGGAAGAGCAGAAGATCTACGAAAAGCTGATCKAGGGATCGGAATTGGCCGATGCGCCATGCGCTCCCGCGACGCTCGAAATGCTGGCCCGCTTCTCCGTGCTTTCGCGTCTGCGCAAACATGAGAATTCGACATACTTCTCGAAGATGCGCACCTATGACGGCGAGAGCCTGAAGGAGACGGATCCGCGCGCTCGCAGTGTCCAGGAATATCGGGATGCCGCTGGCATCGACGAGGGCATGGACGGCATATCGACCCGCTTCGCCTTCAAGGTGCTCGCCTCCACCTTCAATCACGACACCACGGATATCGGCGCCGATCCGGTTCATCTGATGTATGTGCTGGAGCAGTCGATCCGTCGCGAGCAGTTTTCCGACGATGTCGAGAAGCGCTACATGGAGTTCATCAAGGCCGATCTTGCGCCACGTTACGCAGAGTTCATTGGCAATGAGATTCAGAAGGCCTATCTTGAGTCCTATGCGGATTACGGACAGAATTTGTTCGACCGCTACGTGGATTATGCCGATGCCTGGATCGAAGACGTGGACTTCAAGGATCCCGATACCGGCCAGCTTCTCGATCGCGAGCTCCTCAACCAGGAACTGACGAAAATCGAAAAGCCGGCGGGAATTGCCAATCCGAAGGATTTCCGCAACGAAATCGTCAAGTTCTGCTTGAGATCGCGGGCAGCCAACGGCGGAAAGAATCCGTCATGGACGAGCTACGAGAAAATCCGGGAAGTCATCGAGAAGCGAATGTTCTCGCAGGTCGAGGATCTTTTGCCGGTCATTTCCTTCGGTTCGAAGAAGGATTCGGAAACAGAAAAGAAACACAGCGAGTTTGTCTCGCGCATGGCTGCGCGGGRCTACACGGAGAGGCAGGTTCGGCGCCTCGTCGAATGGTACATGCGCGTCAAACAGGCAAGTTAATGTGGAGCCAATATGCACATTGTCGACCGTCGGCTAAATCCGCGCGGTAAAAGTCTGGAAAATCGGCAACGGTTTCTTCGGCGCATGAAAGGCGCCGTGCAGCAGGCGGTAAAACGTTCTCTGCAAAACCGGAACATTCGCGATGTGCTCGACGGCGGGGAAATCAGCCTGCCGATCGATGGAATGGCCGAGCCGAACTTGAGAAGGGGCGACGGCGGCATTCGCGACCATATCCTGCCTGGAAACAGGGCCTTCGTCGAAGGCGACATTCTTCCGCGCCCGCCGGGGAGCAGGGGCGGTAAACCCAAGGATGCGGGCGAAGGCGACGGCGAGGACGGCTTCCGTTTTGTGCTGACGCGCGAGGAATTCCTCGATGTGTTCCTGGACGATCTGGAGCTGCCCGACCTTGCCAAGCGGCGTCTGGCCGAAACCGAGGAGGAAACTCCCTTCCGTGCCGGCTATTCCGTGTCGGGATCGCCGTCCAACATCGCCGTCGGTCGCACGACCAGGCTCGCGATGATGCGCCGTGTCGCGCTTCACCGTCCGCGCCGCGAAGAAATCGAAGCCCTGCAGCGGCAGATCGAGGAATGCGAAGACGACGAGAGCCGGCTGGCGCTTGAGGCAAAACTCAAATCCCTGACGGAAAAAAGCCGGCGCATTCCCTATATCGATCCGCTCGACGTGCGGTATCGCCGCTTCGAAAACGAGCCGAAGCCTGTGGCGAAGGCCGTGATGTTCTGCCTGATGGACGTCTCCGGCTCGATGTCGGAACACATGAAGGATCTGGCCAAGCGGTTTTACCTGCTGCTCTACCTTTTCCTGTCGAAGCGCTACAAGAAAGTGGAGATCGTCTTCATCCGCCATACCGACAAGGCCGAGGAAGTCGACGAGGAAACTTTCTTCTATGGTCCGGCAACCGGCGGCACGCTGGTCTCTAGTGCGCTAGCGGCAATGCGGGCGATCATCGCGGCACGTTTCGATCCGGCGGAATGGAATATCTATGGCGCCCAGGCCTCGGATGGCGACAACGCCCATTCGGACGGGAACCTGAGCGGACAGCTGCTGCGCGAGATTTTGCCGCTGTGCCAGTATTTCGCCTATATCGAGGTCGGCGAAGAAGGCGGTGACTCCTCTGTATCCCGCTCACCGCTTTGGATGCTCTATGACGGGCTCCGTCCCGAGCTGCTGCCGCTTTCGATGCGCAAGGTCTGCCGGCGAAACGAAATATTCCCTGTTTTCCACGATCTCTTCCAGAAACGTGACGCACAGTCGAAGGTGACGCCATGACCATGACGATGAGGCCAAGAGAGCGGCTGTTGTTCGAGGGGGCCGACTGGGATTTCGCAACCCTCCAGCGCATCCACGATGCCTGCGAGGAGATCGCGCTCGGCGAACTCGGCCTCGACGTCTACCCGAACCAGATCGAAGTCATCACCTCGGAGCAGATGCTGGATGCCTATTCCTCGACCGGCATGCCGCTCTTCTACCGCCATTGGTCCTTCGGTAAACACTTCGCGCATCATGAAACCTTCTACCGCCGCGGGATGCGCGACCTTGCCTATGAGATCGTCATCAACAGCTCGCCCTGCATCTCCTACCTGATGGAGGAGAACACAGCGACGATGCAGACGCTCGTCACCGCGCATGCGGCCTTCGGCCACAACCATTTCTTCAAGAACAACTATCTCTTCAAGCTCTGGACCGATGCGGAGGGCATCCTCGATTACCTCGATTTCGCCAAGGGCTATATCACCCGCTGTGAGGAACGTTACGGCGAGACGGCTGTCGAGCGCACGCTGGATGCAGCCCATGCGCTGATGTCGCACGGGGTGCATCGATACGCGGGCAAGACCACGATCGATCTTCGCCAGGAGGAAAAGCGGCAGCAGGAGCGCCGCGCCCACGAGGAGCAGATGTTCAACGATCTGTGGCGCACGGTTCCCGTCGGTAAGGCCCGAAAGGCGGGTGACATCGGCCTGGAAAAGCGCCGCGCCGCCCTCGGTCTTCCGCAGGACAACATCCTTTATTTTCTTGAAAAGTCGGCACCGCGGCTGCAGCCGTGGCAGCGCGAGATCCTTCGCATCGTCCGCCACGTCGCACAATATTTCCATCCCCAGCGGCAGACCAAGGTGATGAACGAGGGAACCGCCACCTTTGTCCACTACCAGATCATGACCCGCCTTCACGAGCGGGGGCAGATCAGCGACGGAAACTTCCTCGAATTCCTGAAGTCGCACGCCAACGTCGTGTTTCAGCCAAGCTATGACGACCGGCGGTTCTCGGGCTTCAACCCCTATGCGCTCGGTTTTGCGATGATGCAGGATATTGAGAGGATCGTCACGAAGCCGACGGAAGAGGACCGCGCATGGTTCCCCGATATCGCTGGACGAGGCGATGCGATGGCCGTCTTGCGCGACATCTGGGCCAATTACCGGGACGAGAGCTTCATCAGCCAGTTCCTGAGCCCCAACCTGATCCGGCAGTTGCGGCTGTTCCATCTCTACGACGATCCGGAGCAGACCGAGGGAGTGCTGGTTTCGGCGATCCACAATGAGCGCGGATACCTGCGCATCCGCCGCCAGCTCTCCCGCGAATATGATATCGGCTGGACCGATCCGGCAATCGATATCGTCGATGTCGATCTCGCCGGCGACCGCCGGCTGTTGCTGCAGCACATCGTTATGAATGGCTGCTATCTTCAGGAAAATGACACGAAGCTCGTCCTGCAGCATCTCGCCGATCTCTGGGGCTATGACGTATTGCTTCAGGAAATCGATAGTTCCAGCACGGTGGCGAGAGAACACGCGGCGAGCCCGCGCAAGATCGTTCAATAATCACCGGTTATGCTGACGGGCGATAATGAACAATTATCGGTGGCAACAAACACAAAGCCTTAGTAGTTTACCACCGTTGCAATCGCCCACTTGATCTCGACCAGTTTCAGCCTTTGCAGCGATCTTTCCGGGGGTCGATAGCGCGGAGACGAGAGACGATGAGTGAAACGCGGCGCAAGCTGACGACGATCTTCTGTGCTGACGTGCAGGACTATACGCGGCTGATGGGGACTGACGAGGAGGGGACGCTTGCGAGCCTGAAGCGCTGCCGGGAGGCGATGGGGCGGCTGATCGAAAGCCATGGCGGCCGCGTCATCAATACCTGGGGCGATGGGCTGATCGCCGATTTCCCGAGCGTGGTCGAAGCGGTGCGTGCGGCCGTCGACACCCAGAATGAACTCGCGGGCTTCAACGCCCGCCGCCCGGCCGACGGGCGCATGCTCTTCCGTATCGGCATCAATCTCGGCGATGTGATCGTCGAAGGCGACGACATCTACGGCGACGGCGTCAATATTGCGGCGCGGCTGCAGGCGTCGGCTGCAGCCGGCGGCATCGTCATATCAAGTTCCGTTTACGACCAGGTCCGCAACAAGGTGGCGGTCGGCTTCGAGTTTCTCGGACCGTTGATGGTGAAGAACGTCGATGAAGGCGTGCCGAGCTACGCGGTGAAGATCGGCGACGCCAAGGACGAGACGCCGCCTGCTCAACGATCCGGCTCCGCGCGTCCGCAGCCGCAGCCGGCGGCGGTTATTGCGGCTGATATGGCCGAGGCAAGCCCGGCACCGCGTGGACGCAGGCTGTACGGCGTGCTCGCCGTCATCGCCGCTGTCCTGATCGGCATCAATCTGCTGTCATGGCAGGGCGTTTTCTGGGCGCGCTTTCCCGTGCTTGCGCTGGCCGTCGTCGCGGCGCTCGCCTGGAACCGCGACCAGACACTGTTCAACCGCAAGATCACCTCGCTGGCGATCGTGGCGCTCGGCATTGCCGGCATCAACCTCTTCACCTGGACGGGGCAGTTCTGGGCGGTGTGGCCGATGCTGGGGATCGCGGCCGTCATGGGCGTGCGGTGGTCGATGCGCCGGTAGACATCCAACCCGCATCGTCGGAGATTTGTACGATATCTCGCCCGATAATCGGCGGTGTCAAAGACATGGGCGAGTGTCCGTTCAAGCAAAAGTGAGCGGCCGGGTTATTTCCATTCTTTGCTGATATTACAAATCGGTAATGCCGGCTGCTTATGCTTGCCGGTAAGCTGTAAACGCGCGATATTGTCGCATCAGACGGGAATCTTCATCCCGCAGCGCCTCTTTCGACCGACCCTGGTCCAACCTCGAGTCCCTCTGGAGACGTGAATGGCCTTTTGGAAGCAGTTTATACTGTCGCTCATCGTCATTGTTGCCGGCTTTGCCGCGTGGGTTTTCTTTGTGCCCGGCGCCGGCGATACGATGCGCGACGCAGGTATTCCAGACAGCATCGTTTCCAAGATCGCGCCGAAGGCTGAGGAGACGGCGGATGCCGACGCTCCCGCCCGGGCGCAAGGGCAGCAGCGTGGCGAGGGACAAGGTCAGGGGCAGGGACAGAACCGCCGCAATGGCGGCGGGCGCAACAGTGCCATTCTCGTCGCGACGCAGGCTGTCGTCCAGGGCGTCGTCAACGACCGGCTGAACGCCATCGGCACGGGCGACGCGATCCGCTCGGTGGCGGTCACGCCGCAGGCATCGGGCACGATCCGCGAAATCCTCATCAAGTCGGGCGACAGGGTGAACGCCGGGCAGGTGCTCGCCAAGCTCGACAGCGAGGAGCAGGTGATCGCCCGCGGCCAGGCTGATGTGGCGGTCAAGGCCGCCGTCGAAAAATCCAATCTCTATCACAACATCAAGTCGAGCGTGTCGCGCATGGACGTCTTCGATTCCGAGATCGCCGAGCAGGGCGCACGGCTGCAACTGCAGGCCGCCGAGCTCAATCTCGCACGGCGTAATATCACAGCGCCGATCGACGGCATCGTCGGCATCGTACCGGTCAATATCGGCGACAACGTCACGACGAGTATCCCGATCGTCACGCTCGACGACCGTTCGGAAATCCTCGTCGATTACTGGGTGCCGGAGCGCTTCGCCAATACGGTGTCGGTCGGCCAGCCGGTCGAGGCTATGTCGGTGGCACGGCCGGGACAGGTCTTTTCGGGCGTGGTCGAAGCCGTCGACAACCGCATCGACGTGGCAAGCCGCACGCTTCGCCTGCGCGCCAAGATCGACAATAGTTCGGATGAACTGCGCGCCGGCATGTCCTTCAACGTCAGCATGAAATTTGCCGGCGACAAATATCCGGCGGTCGATCCGGTCTCCGTGCAGTGGGACTCGCAGGGCTCCTTCGTCTGGCAGGTCAACGACGACAAGTCACGCAAGGTGCGGGTTAGCATCGTGCAGCGCAACCCGGATTTCGTGCTCGTCAAAGCCGACCTCAAGGACGGCGACGTGATCGTCACACAGGGACTGCAGCGCGTGCGTGAGGGTGGGGCGGTGCGTGTGAGCGCCGATGTCGCCGCGAATGCGGAGGTCATCACCCGATGAGCGTGACCGAGATTCATCAGGACAGGGCGTCGGGCAAGCAGAGCTTCACCGCACTTTTCGTTCGCCGGCCGATCCTGGCGCTGGTGTTCAACACGCTGATGGTTGTCGCCGGCCTTGCCGCCTATGTCGGCGTCGAGGTGCGCGAACTGCCGGATGTCGACCGTCCCGTCGTCACCGTGCGCACCACCTTCGATGGCGCATCGCCGCAGACGATCGACCAGGAACTGACCAAGGTGATCGAGGGGGCGGTCGCGCGCGTCAGCGGCCTGAAATCGATTTCGTCTACTTCTTCCTTCGGTCAGAGCCGGGTGACGCTGGAATTCTCGGATGCGATCGATCTCTCGGTCGCCGCCAACGACGTGCGCGACGCGATCGGCCGTATTACCCAGAACCTGCCCGACGAAGCGGATGCGCCGCAGATCGTCAAGGCGGATTCGGATTCCTCGGCGATCATGCGCCTTGCCGTCACCTCCACCAATCTCAACATGGACGACCTGACCCAGCTCGTCGAGAATGAGGTGATCGATCGCCTTGCCTCCGTCGACGGCGTTGCCGACGTCGAGGAATATGGCGACCAGGAGAAGGTCTTCCGCGTCGACGTCGACCAGGGCGCGCTTGCCAGCCGCGGACTGACCATCGGCGACCTGACGAAGGCGCTCGACAACGCCGCACTCGACGTGCCGGCCGGCTCGCTGAAGAGCAATACGCAGGATATCGTAGTGCGCGCCACCGCCAACCTGCAGACGCCGGCGGATTTTTCCAATGTCATCCTGCAGGATCGCGTTCGGCTCGGCGACGTCGCGACGGTGATGCTTGGGCCACGCGATGGCGAAACGGCGCTACGCTCCAACGGCAAGCCGGGCATCGGCCTCGGCATCATCCGCCAGGCGCAGTCGAATACGCTGAACATCTCGACCGGCATCAAGGCGGCCGTCGACCACCTGTCGAAGACGTTGCCCGAGGGCACGACGATCGCCATCACCAGCGACGATGCCGTCTTCATCCAGGGCGCGATCCACGAGGTGGTGCTGGCGCTGATACTCGCCGCCGTCATCGTCACCGCCGTCATCTATCTCTTCCTGCGCGATTGGCGGGCGACGCTGATCCCGGCGGTCAGCATGCCGGTGGCGCTGATCGGCACGCTGGCGGCAATCTATATGGTCGGCTTCTCGATCAACATCCTGACGCTGCTCGCGATCGTGCTGGCGACCGGCCTCGTCGTCGACGATGCGATCGTGGTGCTCGAAAATATCGTGCGCCGGCGCGCCGAAGGCATGGGGCCGCGCGCGGCTGCGGTGCTCGGTACGCGTGAGGTGTTCTTCGCCGTGATCGCCACGACGGCGACGTTGGCGGCGGTGTTCATTCCGCTCTCCTTCCTGCCGGGACAGGTCGGTGGTCTCTTCCGCGAATTCGGCTTCGTGCTCGCCTTCTCGGTCGGTCTGTCGTCGATCGTGGCGCTGACGCTGTGTCCGATGCTTGCCTCGCGCATGCTGACGAAGCCGATGCTCGAAGATCACGGCGCGCTCGGCCGCTTCGGCGGGGCGCTTGCCAATCTCTACAAATGGGCTCTGCACGGCTGTCTCAACGCGCCCTTCGTCGTCATCCTCTTCTCGGTGATCTTTGCCGGTGCGGMACTCGTTGCCTTCTCGACGGTCAAGAGCGAGCTGACGCCCGAAGAGGACCGCTCGATGGTGATGATGCGGCTGACGACGCCGCAGGGATCGAGCCTCGAATATACCCGCGACAAGATGCAGCTCGTCGAGGAATATCTGCAGCCGCTGGTCGACAGCGGTGACATCCGCAACGTCTTCTCGATCTCCGGGCAGGGCGGTTCGCTGAACAGCGGCTTCATGGTGCTGACGCTCGCCCCTTGGGGAGAACGTGATAGGACGCAGACGGAGATCGTCGGCGATATCAACCAGGCAGCCTCCAGGGTGCCGGCGCTGCGCGGCAATGCCATCTCCTCCAACAGCCTGCGCATCCGCGGTGCCGGCAGTGGTCTGCAGATGGCGCTGATCGGCAACGATCACGAGGCGCTGACGGCGGCGGCCGCCAAGCTGGTTCAGGCCCTAGAGGCCACTGGCCAGTATGATACGCCGCGCCTGACCAACGAGCCCAGCCAGGCGCAGGTATCGGTGGCGATCGATCGCGAGCGTGCATCCGATCTCGGCATCGACATAACCGGGCTCTCGACGGCGATCCAGTCACTGCTCGAAGGGCGCTCGGTGGTCGACGTCTTCGTCGACGGCGAATCCTATCCCGTGCTTCTGACCTCGACGACGCGGCCGATCGACGATCCGACCGACCTCGAGAACGTGTTCCTGAAGACAGGCGACGGCAAGATCGTGCCGATGTCGGTCATTGCCACGATGAAGGAAGGGTCGGTCGCGCCGCAGCTCAACCGCGAGCAACAGCTCGCCTCCGTCGCGATCACCGCCGGCCTCAGGAACGGCATGTCGCTCGGCGATGCCGTCAGCCAAGTGACGACGCTTGCCGAGCCGCTGCTGCCGCCAGGCTCTCGCTTGCTGCCGCTGGCGGAAGCGGCGACTCTCGAAGAGAATTCGAGCGGCATGGCGCTGACCTTCGGCTTCGCCATCGTCATCATCTTCCTGGTGCTGGCCGCGCAGTTCGAAAGCGTGCTGTCCTCGCTGATCATCATGTCGACGGTGCCGCTTGGTCTTGCCTGCGCCGTCTTCGCGCTTGTTATCACCGGCTCCAGCCTCAACATCTACAGCCAGATCGGCCTGGTGCTCCTGGTCGGCGTCATGGCGAAGAACGGCATCCTGATCGTCGARTTCGCCAAYCAGCTGCGCGACCGGGGCGAGGATGTCCGGTCCTCGATCGAGAAGGCCTGCGCGCTACGCCTTCGCCCTGTGATGATGACGATGATCGCCACCATCCTCGGCGGCGTGCCACTGGTCTTTGCCCATGGCGCGGGTGCCGAAGCGCGTATTGCACTCGGCTGGGTGATCGTCGGCGGTCTCGGTTTCGCGACGCTGGTCACGTTGTTCATCACGCCGGTCGCCTATCTGCTGCTTGCCCGCTTCGCCAAGCCGCACGCCCATGAGGAGGCGCGCCTGCACGAAGAGATGTCGGTCGCCACGCGGCCGCGCGCTGCGCCCGACGACGAGCAGCTACAGGCCGCCGAATAAGGCCTTCATCCGATTTCGAACGCTGCCGGACCTGCTGCATCGTGCCTTAAATCGCAATCGATTTAAGGACAAAATTATGCGGCAATTCGAAGTGCTGCAGCGTCCTTTGCGGGCCTGACAAGACGCGCGACGCCGCAATCCGGCGGCGTTTCTCTTGGTGTATGAAACCTTGTAAAATAAGCTAAATTACTTCTGAAGTTTAGTCGTTTATTAAGCATAAACGGCAATGATTGTTACCAGTAACCGACTGGTCTTCTTCGTTTCTTGGAGGCCGCAACGCGCTGGAACTCCAGCGACCCCGGACATGAGAGTCCGTGCGGACGGTTCATTTCTTGTGCAGTTTGCGTCCTGTTGTGTTTTTGGAGTTTAGTTTCGTGAGTATTTATCAGCGCGTCTCGGTGGATGCGGCGCTTCATGTGCTGCGCGATATCAACCGTAATATGGCGGTCACGCAAAACCACATCACCACCGGCATGCGTGTCGCGGAGGCCAGAGACAATTCCGTCTACTGGTCGATCGCCACCACTGCTCGAACCGACAACAAGGCGGTTTCTGCGATCCAGGATGCACTCGGTATGGCAGCGGCGACGATGGGAACGGCCTATACCGGCGTTCAGAATGTCATCGACGTCGTCTCCGAAATCAAGGCCAAGCTCGTTGCCGCGACCGAAGACGGCATCGACAAGAACAAGGTCAACGAAGAGATCAAACAGCTGCAGGAGCAACTGCGCAGCGTTTCGGAATCGGCGACCTTCAACAGCGACAACTGGGTGGTCCTCACCAACGATGCGACGCCGACGCAGCCGCGCCAGATCCCGGCCTCCTTCATCCGCAACGCCGACGGCACGATCTCGGTCGGCATGCTGAGCTACCATATCGACACGACGCCGAGCGGGAGCACGACCTCCAAGGACGCGCGCTACCTGATCGACGATCGCGCCACCGGTTCGGGTGAATACGGCGTGCTGACATCGGCCTATTTCGCCACCGAGCTCGGCGCCTCGCAGGACTATGTGCTGATGCAGAGCAAGAACGGCACCACCACCGGGCAGGTGGTGATTTCGCTCTCGGCCAGCACGACGAAAGGACAGGTCAGCGAAATGATCAGCGTCGTCGATGCAGCGCTGACGCAGCTGACGACGGTCGGTTCGGCTTTTGGCGCGCTGGAAAAACGCATCAATCTGCAGAACGACTTCGCCACGAAACTGCATGACAACATCACAGCCGGCATCGGCCGGCTCGTCGATGCCGACATGGAGGAGGAGTCGAGCAGGCTGCGGGCGCTGCAGACGCAGCAGCAACTCGGCCTGCAATCGCTTAACATCGCCAACGCAACTTACGATACCGTGCGGCAGTTGTTCCAGAATTTCTGAGGCCAGACTCTCTTCATCCGAAACGCGTGACATCGAACTCCGCAGGCGGGAAGTGCTTCCCGCCTGCGGAGTTTTCACAAATTCCCGTGGAGGCTCAGGGACGGTGTCCACCAAAACTGGTGATAATCAGCGCATTCCGGCAACATGGCTGTGTTTCGACGTCCGAATTTGCCGTATCAGGAGAACATCTTCATTTTCTTGCCGCAATCCTTGCCATTTGCTCGGATCAGTCGAACGGAGACCGTCCTGTCCATGATCAAGAAATTCCTACTTCTAGCTATTGCCGCAAGCTATCTCAGCGCCTGCACGACGACCGATCCCTATACCGGTGAACAGAAGGTTTCCAATACGGCCGGCGGCGCCGCGCTTGGCGCCCTTGGGGGCGCGCTCGTCGGCGTGGCTGTCGGCGGCGGCGGCCACGGCAAGCGCAATGCGGCGTTGATCGGCGCAGGCGTCGGCGCTCTCGCCGGCGGTGCGATCGGCAATTACATGGACCAGCAGGAATCCGAGCTTCGCGCCCAGCTCGAAGGCACCGGCATTTCGGTGACCCGTAACGGCGACAACATCATCCTCAACATGCCCTCGAATATCACCTTCGACGTCGATCAGGACGCGGTAAAGCCGGGCTTCTATCCGACGCTGAATTCGGTGGCGATCGTGCTGCGTAAGTTCAACCGCACGCTGATCGACGTCAACGGCCATACGGATTCGACCGGCAGCCTGCAGCATAATCAGGACCTGTCGCAGCGCCGTGCGTTGTCGGTTGCCGATTATCTCGGCGGCCAGGGCATCGACCAGCGCCGCGTCTCCGCCGTCGGTTTCGGCCCGTCCCAGCCGGTCGCCTCCAATGCGAACGAGGCCGGCCGCGCGCAGAACCGCCGCGTCGAGATCCAGATCGCGCCGATCACACAGGGCTGATTCCGGCTCGTATGCGTTTGCGGAAAGGCCGGGTCACTCCCGGCCTTTTTCGTCAGTGCTGCATCGTCGCACCCTTGGTGATTTTGTCGACGATCTTCTTTTCGGCGCGCAGCGCGATGCCGACCACCTTAGCATCTTCGGGCGCAAATTCTGCGAAGACGGCGCGGTTGGCTGCGTCGTGGCCGGTTGCAAACATTTCCTCGATAAAGAGCGAGCTGGTGATATCGCGCTCCAGCGCGCGGCGATGAATGGCTGATATGGTCGCCTCGTCTGCAGAAAGCACGATGATCGGCTGGATCGATAGCGGATTGTAGAGATTGCCGGCGCGGTCCCTGTAGGCTTCACCGATGATCTCCGGATGCCCGCCGGCGATGCCTGTCATCAGGAAGGCGGTGACGTTCAGCTTCTGCCAGCCGGCAAGATTGTTTCGCAGGACGACGGCAATTTTGGTATCAAACATCAGACGGTCTTTCACCTATCTACGGGTTATGGAGTATCGGCGCGTTGAACCAGGATTTACATCCGCAGATCTCCGAAGGTCTTGAACGTTTGTGCGCGGGATCATCCGGCAATGGCATCCTTGCCGCACCGGCCTTTCCCGGTATCGAGCGCATCGAGGCGCAGTTCTCCGGCAATGCCTTCGAGCCGCACCGGCACGACACCTATGCTCTGGGCGTGACGCTGAAAGGCGTACAGACCTTCCGCTATCGCGGCGAGCGGCGCTTCAGCCTGCCGGGGCAGGTGATCGTGCTGCATCCCGATGAGGAGCATGATGGCGGGGCGGGGACGGAGGACGGGTTGCAGTACCGCATGCTCTATCTGGAGCCATCGTTGCTGCTCGAATGCCTGGAAGCCGATGGCGTCGGCCTGCCTTTTGTCGATGAACCTGTTATCGGCGATCCCGCGCTGGCGGGCGTGCTGCTGGCAGCACTCGGCGAACTCGACCGCGAACTGGACGCGCTTTTCGTCGACGATTTCGTATCGCGGGTCACCGGCGGGCTGTCCCGGCATGCGCGCATGCCGCGCCGGCCGCTGGGTCTCGTCGCCTGGCGGCAGGCGCGGGCGGCGCGCGACTATCTCGAGGCGCATGCGACGCGGGCAGTACGCTCCGGCGAGCTGGAGGCGGTGACGGGGCTCGACCGTTTCGCGCTATCGCGGCATTTCCGGGCGGCCTTTGCCACCAGTCCGCATCGCTACCTGCTGATGCGGCGGCTGCAGCGGGCGCGGGCGATGATCGGCGCGGGCGAGGGGATTTCCGAGGTGGCGGCGGCAACGGGCTTTGCCGACCAGAGCCATCTCAACCGTCATTTCAAGAAGGCCTACGGCATGACGCCTGGCCAGTGGGTAGCGCTCGCGCATAACTCCGCGCCGCGCTCTGGATTCATGCGACGCGCTTTAAGTCTTTGATTTATGCATGTCGTTATCCCAAAACCGCTGCACATTTTTGGGCGATATGCATCAAGCGGGATTTTCCGCAAGGCCGGAACGGCGCGCGATGAAACGGGCGAGCATCGGGCCGATCATCAGGATCACCAGGAAACGGCCGGTCTGCATCGCCATGACGAAGGGCACGTCAACATCGCTGGAGGCGGCGATGATGGCAACGGAATCGGCGCCGCCGGGGCTGGTGGCGAGGTAGGCCGTTAGCGGATCTATGCCGGCGAAGACGTGAAGCGCCACCGCCATGCAGCCGCAGAGCGCCATCAGCAGCACGATGCATGCCGATACCCTCGGCAGGGCGCGCGCCACGTGCTCGAGGATCGAGCGGGTGAAACGCAGGCCGATGCTCCAGCCGACCAGTGCATAGGCGATGGCGAGCAGCCACATCGGCAACTCGATCTTCAGCAGGCCCATGCCCTGCAGCAGGGCGCCGAGAAAGAGCGGCACGATGATTGAGCCGCCCTGGAGGCGCAGGCGCCGGACGCCATAGGCACAAAAGGCGGCAAAAGCCATCGTCGCCGCGAAGGCCGGCCAGTCGATCTCGGGAAAGAGGACAAGCGGCGGCGGCTCGGCGCCGTCGGCTGCCACCCACAGGCGCGAGATCACCGAGGCGCCGACGGCGACGAAGACGACGCGCAGATACTGCATGAAGGCGACGAGACGGGCATCGGCGCCATAAGCTTCCGACATGATGACCATGGCGGAGGCGCCGCCCGGCGAGGAGCCCCAGACCGCGGTTGTTCCCGGCAGCACCTGCCAGCGCGTCAGCAGCCAGCCGAGGCCGGTGGCGATGGCGATGACCGAGAAGATGAACAGCAGAAAGAGCGGCGCGTCTTTCGCCATGGTGCCGAGAATATCGGGAGTGATGGTGCGCGCCATCATCAGGCCGACGAGGACCTGGCAGAATTGCAGCGGCCAGAAGGGCACGCGAAGCTTTCCCTTGCCGACGGTCAACGCCAGCGCGATTGCCGCGACCATCGGCCCGATCAGCAGCGAGGCCGGCAGGGCGAAGAACTCGAGGAAGACGACGAGAGCTGTGGAAAGCGCGAGCAACAGCGCCCATTTCGGCAGGCCGGCATCCCGCAGCAGGCGGCTTGCGTCGCTGAATGGCATGGATTCCCGTATCTTTCCTGGCCGGTGCCAAGCCCTGAGGCTGAAGGTAGGGGAAGCTCCGGCATGACGAAGAGAGGCCGGCTGCAGGAGCCGACCGGCGCGGGTCCGGTATAGGTGGGTGGCACGGCGGCGGTCAATTCCGAAATCTGGCTTCTTGGCGTCTTGGAATGCGAAACTGATTCATGCGGCCGCTTCAAGTCGTTGTTTTCATGCAGATCGTCCTCCAAAGCCGCTGAACGGTTTTGAACGAGATGCACTAGAAATGCACATGGCTGACGAGAAAATCGAGCAGCGCGCGTATACGCGCCGGCAGCGGGCCACCCTGGCCCATATAGAGGGCGTAGAACTCTTCGAGATCGCCGGGATTGGCCTCTTCAAGCACCGGCACCAGGCGCCCGGCATTGATATCGGCGCGCACGGTGAAGGCGGCAAGGCGGGCAAGGCCGGCGCCTGACAAAGCGAGGTGGCGCATGGCTTCGCCGTCTCCCACCTGCACGCCCGGTGTGATCGGGATCATCACCGTTTCGCCGTCCTCGCGCAGCGGCCAGCCCTCGATGGCGCGGGCGTAGGAAAAGCCGATGCGGCAATGGCGGCGGAGATCGGCGGTCGTGCGTGGTTTGCCGTGACGCGAGAGATAATCCGGCGACGCGACGATGATCTTGCCGGTGGCGCCAAGCTTGCGGGCGATCAGGCTGGAATTCTTCAAGGGACCGGCGCGGATCGCGACATCGGCGCGCTCTTCCATCAGGTCAACTATCCTGTCGGTATGGGAAATATCCAGCGTCACGGCCGGATGAAGCGCCATGAAGGCAGGCACGAGCGGCGCCAGCAGATGGTTGCCGAAGGAGCCGCTGGTGTTGATGCGGATGCGGCCTGAGGCTTGTTCGCCCGTCGAGGCTTGATGTTCGGCCTCGGTGATATCGGCAAGGATGGCTATGCTGCGCTCGTAGAAGGCGCAGCCTTCCGGCGTTAGCTGCAGCCTTCGCGTGGAGCGGTTGACGAGGCGGGCGCCGAGGCGTGTCTCCAGCCGGGCGACGAGCTTGCTGACGGCCGACGGCGTCATGCGCCGGGCCGTGGCGGCCGCGGAAAAGCCACCGCGCTCGACGACACTGACGAAGACTTCCATTTCGCCGGAGCGATTGATGTGCTGACGGCTCATGATGATTTCAAGTCACAAATGTTTTGCTGGTGGGCAATCTATATCATCGAACCGCCAAGGTCTATCTCATAGGAAAGACAGGAGACAGGTCCATGGACTACAGAAATCTCGGCGCATCCGGCCTCAGAGTACCGGTCTTAAGCTTCGGCGCGGGCACATTCGGCGGCAGCGGCCCGCTGTTCGGCGCCTGGGGCAATACCGATGCCGAGGAAGCGCGGCGGCTCGTCGACATCTGCCTGGAAGCCGGCGTCAATCTCTTCGACACGGCCGACGTCTATTCGGCCGGCTCTTCCGAAGAGGTGCTCGGCCAGGCGATCCGCGGCCGGCGCGACGCTGTGCTGATCTCGACGAAGACGGCGCTGCCGATGGGCGAGGGGCCGCAGGACTGGGGAACGTCGCGGGCGCGGCTGATCCGCGCCACCGAGGATGCGCTGCGCCGGCTCGGGACCGACTATATCGACCTGCTGCAGTTTCATGCTTTCGATGCCTCGACGCCGGTCGAGGAGGTGCTGTCGACGCTCGATGGGCTCGTTGCAGCAGGCAAGATCCGCTATGTCGGCGTTTCCAATTTTGCCGGCTGGGAACTGATGAAGTCGCTCGCCGCCGCCGAACGTCACGGCTATTCGCGTTATGTCGCCCATCAGGTCTATTATTCGCTGGCGGGGCGCGATTACGAATGGGAGCTGATGCCGCTCGGCGCCGACCAGGGTGTCGGAGCCCTCGTCTGGAGCCCGCTTGCCTGGGGACGGCTGACCGGCAAGATCCGCCGCGGCCAGCCGCTGCCCAAGTCAAGCCGGCTGCACGAGACAGCGCAATACGGCCCGCCCGTCGACGACGAGAAGCTGTTCGACATCGTTGAAGTGCTGGAGACCATCGCAGCCGAGACCGGCCGGACGGTGCCGCAGATCGCCATCAACTGGCTGCTTAACCGGCCAACGGTGTCGAGCGTTATCATCGGCGCCCGCAACGAGGAGCAGCTCAGGCAGAACCTCGGCGCAGTCGGCTGGAGCCTGTCGAAAGAGCAGATCGAAAGGCTCGACGCCGTCAGCACCCTGACGGCGCCCTATCCCTATTTCCCCTATCGGCGGCAGGAGGGTTTTGCGCGGCTCAATCCGCCGATCGTCTGAGGCGCCGGGGGCGGCGGATTTGGCTATAACAAGCGGCCTACAACAAAAGGGGAATGAAATCTTCTGCCAATCTTAACTGGACAGCCGCTTTGACTTGCCGCATACCCAGCCTAACCTGCGGAACACGATATGGTTGCCGCGGAATAGCAGGGAGATCAAAGGGATGGCGCTGAAGGACGCAAAGGCCGGCACACGCAACGAGGTGGGTATCGCCGCCGTGCTCGGCATTCTCAAGCAGAGCTTCGGCGAGCGCTTCCAGACCGGCCAGTCCTTCCGCGAACAGCATGCCCATACGACCACCTATATCCCACCGCAGCTGCCGGACGGCGTGCTCTTTGCCGAGAGTGCCGAGGATGTGAAGGCGGCGGTCAGGGCGTGTGCGACCCACAAGGTGCCGGTCATCGGATTCGGCACCGGCACCTCGCTGGAGGGGCAGATCAATGCCGCCCATGGCGGTATTTCGATCGATTTCAGCCGCATGAACCGGGTGCTCGAGGTCAATCCCGAAGATCTCGACTGTACCGTCGAGCCGGGTGTGACACGCGAAGCGCTGAACATCCACCTGCGAGATACCGGCCTGTTCTTCCCGATCGATCCCGGCGCTAACGCCTCGATCGGCGGCATGGCCTCGACGCGGGCCTCCGGCACCAATGCCGTGCGCTACGGAACGATGAAGGACAATGTGCTTGCCGTCACCGCGGTCACCGCCAATGGTGAAGAGATCCGCACGGCCCGGCGCGCCCGCAAATCTTCGGCGGGCTACGATCTGACGCGGCTCTTCGTCGGCGCCGAGGGCACGCTCGGCATCCTGACCTCGGTGACGTTGCGCCTGCAGGCGATCCCGCAGAAGATCGCCGGAGGGGCCTGTGCCTTTCCGAGCATCAAGGCCGCTTGCGATGCCGTCATCATGACGATCCAGATGGGCATTCCGGTGGCGCGCATCGAGCTCCTCGACACGGTGCAGATGCGGGCCTGCAATGCTTATTCCGGGCTTTCCTATGCCGAAAGCCCGACACTCTTCCTCGAATTCCACGGCACCGACGAGACGGTGCCGCTGCAATCGGCAGCCTTTGCCGAGATCGCGGCGGAATGTGGCGGCGGCGAATTCCTGTGGACCGCCAATGCCGAGGAACGGACAAAACTCTGGAAGGCGCGCCATGACGCCTATTGGGCCGCAAGGGCGCTGGCGCCCGGGCTTGCCGCACTTTCGACCGATGTTTGTGTTCCGATATCGAGGCTCGCCGATTGTGTTTCCGCTACACAGGCGGATATCGAGGAGCACGGGCTGCTGGGGCCGATCGTCGGCCATGCCGGAGACGGGAACTTCCATGTGCTGCTGTTGTTTGACGACAGAAGTGCCGAAGACATCGCCATGGCTGAGAGCTTCGTGCAGCGACTCAACCAGCGGGCGCTCGACCTGGACGGGACATGCACCGGCGAACACGGGATCGGGCAAGGCAAGATGGCGTTTCTGGAACAGGAGCTTGGCGGCGCTGTGGATCTGATGCGACAAGTGAAACAGGCGCTCGACCCGGACGACATCTTCAATCCCGGCAAGATTTTCCACCATGGCTGAAAACGGAATATTCTCATGAACTTGGGCCTTGCCCCCGGCATGAATAGCGCTAGAACAGGATGATGTTGGGCTGGCTCGCCCTAAAATCTGAATCCTGTTCTCAAATAAAGAGTTAGAGCATGATGTCGTCCGAAAACCGCTCACACTTTTCGGCATCATGCTCTAGTGTCGGCAACAGAATCCCGAATGGAGACGCTTTGCATTGGTAGGCCGGTTCCTCGTCTTTCTGGGGGGAGTGATCGTCGTAGTGCTGTTTGTGGCGCTGCTTGCGCCGCTGTTCATCGACTGGACGGATTTCCGCAAGAATTTCGAGGATCAGGCAAGCCGCATTATCGGCAAGAAAGTCACCGTTTACGGCACGGTGGATGCGCGCTTGCTGCCGTTTCCATCGGTGACGCTGCATGACGTGCGGGTCGGCCAGGAAGCGGACGGCACGCCGATCGTCAAGGTCGAGCAGTTCTCCATGGATGCGGAGCTCGCACCTTTCCTGTCGGGTGAAGCGCTGATCTTCGACATGCGCATCGTCAATCCGAAGGTGCGCTTGAGATTGCTCAAGGACGGCACGCTCGACTGGATGCGCGGCAGCCGTGCGGAAATACCGGCAAGGACCGTCGTACTCGAAAACGTGCATGTCAGCGGCGGCGAGGTCGAATTCATCGACGACCAGTCGGGCCGCTCGCGTCGCATCACCGGCCTCAATGCGGAAATGTCGGCAAAGTCGCTGGCCGGTCCCTGGCGCATCGAGGGCGACGCTGCGCTCGACGGCGAGCATGGCGGCTTCTCGATCTCGAGCAGTCAGCCGGACGAGAAGGGCGTGCTGCGCATGCGCACGAGGCTTTCGCCGGACAAGCATCCCGTCAGCGTCGATCTCGACGGCGAACTGAAGCTCGTCGACAGCAAGCCGAACTATCAGGGCCAGCTTTCGGCCGCGATCGAAATCCGCAACAGCGCCAAGCCCGCCAACAAAAAAGAGCAGCCGCCGCGCGTCAAGGGCCGCTTCGAGCTCACCAATGAACGCATCCGCATTCCTGAATACCGGATGGAGATCGGCCCGACGGACGATCCCTATGTCATAACCGGCGAGGCGACGCTCGATACCGGCAATGCACCGGAATTCCTGTTGACCGCTGATGGGCAGCAGATCGACGTCAACCGCATCGGCAATCAGGGCGCGTCGGGCAAGACGACACGGGATCCCGCTGTTTCGGCGCGCCAACGGCTGAATTCGCTGATCGATATCGTCCGGCAGGTGCCGATCCCGCAGGTGCCGGGCAAGGCGAGCGTCAAACTGCCGGCGATCGTCGCCGGCGATACGACGCTGCGCGACGTACAGCTGGAGCTCGAACCGGCCGGCACCGGCTGGATGATCGACAGCGCCACCGGCACGCTGCCGGGGCGCACGCAGGTGGAAGGCAAGGGCAAGCTCCTGCTTGAGGGCGAAGCTTCGTTCAATGGCCAGATCGTGGTGGCCTCCAGCCAGCCGACGGGGCTTGCCTCCTGGCTTGCCGGCTCGGTCGATCCGGCCATCCGGCAATTGCGGCAGGCTGGCTTTTCCGCCAATGTCAGCCTGACGCACGAATTGCAGCGTTTTGAAAATCTCGAGATTGCCATCGGACCGGCGACGCTGAAGGGTCGGCTGGAGCGCCAGGCGATCTCCGGCCAGACGCCGACGTTGTCGGTGGCGCTGAACGGCGATACGCTCGATCTGGACGCGCTGCAGGCGCTGAGCGGGCTCATGACCGGCCCGGATGCCGGCGATAACGTGCTCGACCACAAGATCGCCGCCCAGCTCAAGGCCGATAAGTTCACGGCCTTCGGCGTCGACGCCGAGAATGTCGAGACCACCTTTACGATCGCCGATGGGGCGCTTGCCGTCGACCGGCTGTCGATCAAGAACATCGCAGGCGCCGAGCTGACGGCGACGGGCAGGGCGGAGGGCTCGCTGCTCGACTACAAGGGCGCCGGCGAAATCACCTTCAAATCGGCCGATCCCGGCGGGTTCTTCACGATGCTGCGCGAGCACCTGCCGCATCACCCGGTGCTCGACCGGTTGGTGCGCAATGCCGGCTGGTACGGCAATACGGCGCTACGCGGCGCACTGACGCTCGGCGGCGACGAGGGCAACGCGCTGACCGTGACGCTTGCCGGCGTGGCGAACGGCAGCCGCGTCAATCTCGACTACCGCATGTCCGACCTCTTGGCGTTGACCGGCAACGGCACGACGAGCCTCGAGGCGACGCTCGAAAACGCCGTGCCGTCCATCCTGTTCGGTCAGGCCGGGCTCGACCCGCTGCCGGTCGATGTCGGGGCCAATGGCCGCCTGACGCTCAAGGTGAAGGCATCGGGCAACGATCCAGCCGATGCGGCGCTGAGCTTTGCGACCGACCGGACSTCGYTCACCGCCARCGGCAAGGTCGATGTCCGGCCGGAGAGCTTCATGAACGGCCAGATCGCGCTGTCGCTCGACAGCGCCGATATCGACCCCTATCTCATCATGAACGGCATCGCCCTGCCGCAGACCGAAACCGGGTTGCCGTTCGGCCTGCAAGTCAATGCAGCCGTCGATAGCGACAAGATCGTCCTTTCGGATCTTAAGGGGCATGCGGCCGACAACGAATTTTCAGGTGCGCTGACCGTCGACCGGAAGGCTGCGAAGACGACCGCGAGCGGCGGCCTGACGCTCTCTAAGGCCGATGCCGGCTGGCTCGGCGAGGCGTTATTCGGCCAGATCGTCGATCCCGCCAACGGTCAGCTGACGACGGCGCCGCTGGGGCTGCCCGTCTTCAAGGATCTCGACGTCAACGTGAAGCTGACGGCCAAGCAGTTCTGGCCGGGCCTGCCCGAAACGGCGGTGTCGGACTTCACCAGCAACGTCGCCTATAAGGGCGACGAGCTGCAGCTCAACGACATGGCCGGCAACTGGGACGGGGGAAAGCTTTCCGGCAACCTGCTCTTCACCAATGCCAACGGCACCGGCTTTCTGCAGACAAAGCTTGCGCTTGCCGATTCCGATCTTTCCGGCGTCGTCTGGCTGCGCGACGGCGCGCCGATCGCCAACGGCAAGTTCGGATTGTCGCTGTCTATGGAGGCCTCGGGCAAGACGATCGGCGAGATCGCCAGCTCGCTCAACGGTTCCGGCGAACTGAGGCTCGGCGATACCAGCATTCGCGGGCTGAACCTTGCCATCCTTCCGCCGCTGCTTGCCGCGACCGATACGATGCAGGAGCAGATCAACGCCGGCAAGGTGCATCCGATCATCGAAACGCTGCTCAGCAACGGCGAGGCGAAGCTGCCGCCGCTCGGCGTTCCCTTCAACATCACCGACGGAACGCTGAGGGTGCAGAATGTCACCGTCGCCAACGATCTCGCCCGCATCACCGCCGATGCGCAGATCGCGCTGCCGGAAGAGCGGGTCAGCGCGACGCTGGGTGTCGGGTTCAATCCGGGCACGGAAGCGCTTTCCGGCGCCGAGCCGGCGCTCAAGCTGAATTTTTCGGGCATGCTGCCGTCACCCGGCAAGACGATGGATGTGACCGATATCACCAGCTATCTGTCGCTGCGCGCCTTTGAGCGCGAGCGTCGGCGGGTCGAGCGACTGCAGGCGATCGTGCTCGAAAAACAGCGGCTGCGCCGCGAGGTGGCGCTCTATCGGTTCAACGACGCCGAGCGCATCAAGGCGGCCAAGATCGAGCAACAACGGCAGGCGGAGGAAGAGCGGCTGCGTGCACTGGCGCAGCAAGCAGCCGCCGAGAAGGCCGCTGCCGAGGCAGAGGCTGCACGCGCGGCGGAAGCCAAAGCGAAGGCAGATGCGCAAGCGAGGGCTGCCGCTGAGGCGGAAGCGGCACGGCGCGGTGGGCAAGCGCAGCCCGGTCCGCTCAATTTCGACCAGTTACCGGGCGTTCAGGCGCAGTGAGATTGCATAGAGCGCCGCGCGTCTTTTCAGACGCGCTAAGGACGCTCTATCACTTTGAATCTGCGCATAATCCTTTCCGAAAATCGATTCCGATTTTCGGGGTTATGCGCTAGAATTTGATTCATGCAAGGCGCTCAGATCTTTGTTTTCATTGATTTCGCGCCCCAAATCGCCCCACGGTTTTGTGCAATATGCATGAGGCCCGTGTCACGGCTGGCGGTCGCCGCCGGCCTTCAGCCATGAAAGCACATGCAGCCGCAGCGCCGAGGACAGGTTGCTTTCAGCAGGACGGTGGTCGTCGATCTCGGAGATCAGGGCGGCGAACGGCATCGAACGGCTTGCGGCGATCGTCTTCAGCTCGGCCCAGAACTCATCCTCCAGCGAGAAACTGGTGCGATGGCCGTGCAATGTCGCCGAATGCTTGCGGATCATGAAGCGGTTTCACATCCCGGTTAGAGCGCCGTGCGTCCGAGAGGACGCGCTAGGGGCGTTCCATCAAATCATGCGTGGGTTGGCGGATCGATTCAAGGAAAGCACGCAAGTGGCTGATCGCAGAATCTATTCCGGTTTTCAAGCTTTGCGTGAAACCATCACGCGCCGTCGTCATCCGTTTCGATTCGACCGTCGCGATGGGCTTTGTCGGCCTTGTCGTTCACGCTGCGGGTCAGTTGCTTTTCGGCCTTGGTGCGGCCGAAGGAGATGCGGTTCTGCTCGGCCTGCTGCTCCTTTTCGGAGCGGGCCTGCTTCTTGCGGAACTGGCGCAGATTGATGATTTCGGCGCTCATGCGGTTGCCTGATTTCCCTATGAAAAAGGGAGGCTTGGCCCCCCTTTAAATCACTGCTTCTTGCGGAAGGAGTCGAGTGAGACGACGGAGCCCGGTTTTTTCTCCTCGCCGTCGGCGGGTTTTGCGCCCGCGGCGTCGTCGGGCTTTCCAACAGCATCCACCGGATAAGCGGTGATTTCACCGGACGGCAATTCCTCGCCGTCGGCGAGAGGCACATCGAATTCGAGCTCGAAGTTGACGGAGGGATCGTAGAAACCACGGATCGCATTGAATGGGATGACCAGCTTTTCCGGAACGTCCGAGAAGGAAAGGCCGATCTCGAAATGCGTTTCAGTGATCTTCATATCCCAGAACTGGTGCTGGATGACGATGGTCATCTGCTCGGGGTATTTCGACTTCAGGTGCTGGGAGATCCGCACGCCKGTCGCGCCGGTGAGGAAGGTGATGAAGAAGTGATGATCACCGGGCAGGCGGCCCGTAGCTGCGACTTCCGCCAAAACCTTGCGGATGACGCCGCGAAGTGCATCCTGTGCCAGAATGTCGTAGCGGATATGATCCTGCCCCATGCTTTTCCTGTCTTTCGTCGGTTCGGAGTCTTTTCACAAGGTTGTATGCCACGTCCGGGCGCCTTGGGAAAGACCGGAGCCGAGTCACGTTTTTAAGCAGCATACATGATTTCGGCGGCAGGGAGAAGGTGAAGGCTTCTGTTGCCAGGTGCCTTCGGACCCCGCCTAGAGGTGCGAACCACTAGGACTTTGATTGAAGTGTCACACCGCGATTAAGCAGCGAGACGAGCTTCCGCATAGTTGTCGTTTGCAACTACAATTTTAGCCCGATAACGGCGGTACAATGCCGAGCAAAAAGACGATCTTTACACCCTTGTCGATCCTGTTTCGCCCCCATCAAAAGCCGGCCTTTAAGACCGCCGGTTTTTGGTGGAGGCGCCGGGTACCGCCCCCGGGTCCAATAGGTTTATTACACCGCTCATTTATCGCCATAGCCGGCCCGAAAGCCGGCAGGGGTGATATAGTGGTTTCCTCAGCCCAAGGAAAGGGCAAACGTCATAAAAGCGTTATGCGACCCATCAGAAACATTGGGAAAATGCCCGCCGGCGATTGGTTTCCCGGTTCCGAAGGCTTAAATTAGCCGAAACGGAATCAGCGCGACATGAAGCAATATCTCGATCTCTTGAATCATGTGATGGAAAAGGGCTCCGACCGGGGCGACCGTACCGGCACCGGCACGCGTTCGGTCTTCGGCCATCAGATGCGCTTCGACCTCGAAGAGGGCTTCCCCGTCCTCACCACGAAGAAGCTGCATCTGCGCTCGATCATCCACGAGCTTCTCTGGTTCCTGAAGGGCGAGACGAACATCCGCTATCTCAAGGAGAACGGCGTTTCGATCTGGGACGAATGGGCCGACGAAAACGGTGATCTCGGGCCGGTCTACGGCGCCCAGTGGCGCTCCTGGCCAGCGTCCGGCGGCGGCCATATCGACCAGATCGCCAATCTGGTCAAAGGCATCGTCAACAATCCGAATTCGCGCCGCCACATCGTTTCGGCCTGGAATCCGGCCGAAGTGGACGAAATGGCGCTGCCGCCCTGCCATTGCCTGTTCCAGTTCTATGTGGCTGACGGCAAACTTTCCTGCCAGCTCTACCAGCGCTCGGCCGATATCTTCCTCGGCGTGCCGTTCAACATCGCCTCCTATGCGCTGCTGACGATGATGGTGGCTCAGGTGACTGGGCTGAAGCCCGGCGATTTCGTCCACACGCTCGGCGACGCCCATCTCTATCACAACCATTTCGACCAGGCGAAGCTGCAGCTGGCGCGCCGGCCGAAACCGCTGCCGTTCATGCGCATCAATCCTGATGTGAAGGATATTTTCGGCTTCACCTTCGATGATTTCGAGCTGATCGGCTACGAGGCCGATGCCAGCATCAAGGCGCCGATCGCCGTCTGATCCGGGACATTTCATGGCTGACATCCGCAAGACCATTATCGCCGCCGTTGCTCGCAACGGCATTATCGGCCGCGACGGCGACATGCCGTGGCGGCTTTCGAGCGATCTCAAGCGCTTCAAGGCGCTGACATTGGGCAAGCCTGTGGTGATGGGCCGCAAGACCTACGATTCGATCGGCAAGCCGCTGCCGGGACGACCGAACGTCGTCATCTCGCGGCAGGCGGCGATAGACCATGCTGATGTGAGCATGACACATTCGCTGCCCGAGGCGATAAAGGCGGCCGAAAGGCTGGCGCTCGAAACCGGCGTCGATGAAATCTGCATTCTGGGCGGCGGGCAGGTCTATGCCCAGGCGATCGGTCTTGCCGACCGGATGTGCATCACGCATGTCGAGGCCGATCTTGACGGAGACGCGTCGTTTCCCGCGATCGATGCCGATATCTGGCAGGCGGGGGAGGCGATCGCGGTTCCGGCCGGCGAGAAGGACAGTTATCCCACGCGTTTCATCGTCTACGAACGCCGACACGCCTGGAAATGAACTATTTTCCAATTAAATTGACCAAGTTTCTCACGCTGCGTTGAAAGCCGATGCGGCGATACCTATAACGGTCACCAACGGGTCCGCCGGTCAGCCCCCACGGTTTTGGATGCGTGGAGACTTAACGAACAACGAGGTTTTGATGCCCTGGAGCAATCAGAATGGCGGCGGCGGCCCTTGGGGCGGCGGCGGCGGTAATAATCAGGGACCATGGGGACAGGGGCCGAACCGGCCGCGCGGTGGCGGCGGCAAGGGCGGACCGCCCGATCTGGAAGATATCATCCGGCGCGGCCAGGACCAGCTGCGCAACATCATTCCCGGCGGCTTCAACGGCGGCGTGGCGGTGATCGTCGCGGCGATCGTCGCCGTCTTCTGGCTGATCCAGTGCATCTACGTCGTGCAGCCGGACGAACGCGGCGTCGAGCTGCGGTTCGGCAAGCCGAAGGACGAGATCTCGATGCCGGGCCTGCATTTCCACCTGTGGCCGATGGAAACCGTGGAGACGGTCAAGGTGACCGTGCAGCAGCTGAACATCGGGGCGACTTCCGCATCGTCTTCGAACGGCCTGATGCTGTCCAGCGACAAGAGCGTCATTAACGTGCAGTTCGCCGTCTTTTACACGGTGAGTGACCCGAAGGCCTATCTCTTCAATGTCGAAAATCCGGCAGAGACCCTGCAGCAGGTTTCCGACAGTGCCATGCGTGAAATCGTCGGCCGGCGTCCGGCGCAGGACGCCTTCCGCAGCAATCGCCAGCCGATCGAAGTGGATGTGCTCAATATCCTGCAGGACACGATGAACCGTTATGGCGCAGGCGTGACCGTGACCGGAGTGACGATCCAGAACGTGGCGCCGCCGCGCGAAGTCGCCGATGCCTTCGAAGAAGTGCAGCGTGCGGGCCGTGACCGCGACAGCACGATCGAAGAGGCCAATCGCTACACGAACCAGAAGCTCGGCCAGGCGCGAGGCGATGCGGCGCGAATCCGTGAAGATGCCGCCGCCTACAAGGACCGTGTCGTGAAGGAGGCGGAAGGTGAAGCGCAGCGTTTCACGGCGATCAACGACGAATATTCCAAGGCGCCTGACGTGACCCGCAAGCGGTTGTACCTCGAAACGATGGAGCAGGTGCTGAAGAATTCCCGGAAGGTCATCATCGATGAGAAGCAGGGTGTCCTGCCCTATCTGCCGCTCAATGAGCTCGGCAAGCCGGCGCAGCAGGGAGGTTGAGTCATGACATCGAACAGACTTCCCATCATTCTCCTCATCCTCGCCTTCGTGCTGGTCGGGCTCTATTCGTCCATCTTCGTGGTGAATGCGCGCGAGCAGGCCATCGTCGTCCGTTTCGGACAGATTCAGACGGTCAAGACCGAGCCTGGCATTTACTTCAAGCTGCCTTTCGGCTTCATGGATGCCGACCGCGTTCAGCTGGTCGAAAACCAGGCGCTGCGGCTCGATCTCGACAATATCCGGGTTCAGGTCCAGGACGGCCAGACCTTCGATGTCGATGCCTTCGTGATCTACAACATCTCGGATGTCCGCCGTTTCCGCGAAACGGTATCGGGCGATCGCGAAGCTGCGGAAGCGCGGTTGAGAGCGCAGCTCGATTCATCGCTTCGCCGCGTCTACGGTCTGCGTGACTACAATGCGGCGCTCTCGGAAGAGCGTGTCGCGATGATGCTGGAGATTCGCGACGATCTGCGCACAGATGCCGAAAATCTCGGTCTGCATATAGACGACGTTCGCATCCGCCGCACCGACCTCTCACCGGAAGTTGCTCCCAACACCTATAATGCCATGCGTTCGGAACGCCTCGCTGAGGCCGAGCGTATCCGTGCGGAGGGCAATGAGGAAGGCCAGCGGCGCCGGGCCATCGCCGACCGTCAGGTCGTCGAGCTCACCGCAGGCGCCCAGCGCGATGCGGAAATCCTTCGAGGCCAGGGCGATGCGGACCGCAACCGCGTCTTCGCCGAAGTCTTCAGCAAGGATCCAGCCTTCTTCGAGTTCTATCGCTCGATGGCGGCCTATTCCTCTGCTCTCTCGTCGCAGGACACGACGCTGGTGCTGTCGCCGAATTCGGAATTCTTCCGCTATTTCGACAATGCCGCCGGCACCTTGCAGCCGCCGGCAAATCCTGCCGCACCGGCCGCGGCAGTTCCCGGCGCGGCTGCTCCCGCAGCTCCCGCCCAGCCGGCGAACTAACGGCAAAGGATGCCATTCGCATTCCGACAATCATTGAAGGGCTGGCCCGAGTGCCGGCCCTTTTTTCGTGGAATGGTCGAGATAATTTGGCTTTTGCGAGGCCACGTCACATTGCACGGGGATTTCGCGAAAAGGTGATTTCGCCCTCCATCATTCCGCCTTATGCTGGTGCTCAATGTGCGCATGTACCCCTTATGAGGAAGCTTGATGGCCCCCACGATTCGCTCGCCCTTCAGACGAACGCTCGCGCTTATGGCCAGCGCTGCAATTCTTGCGCATGCCGGCATGAACGGGGTCGCCTACGCCCAAACCGCGCCTCAGACGACCACACCCGGGGTTACGACACCCGCTCCGGCTACCCCGGAAACGATTGCTCCTGCACCCACACCGCCGGCCGCGGCTGCACCGGAAACGGCTGCTCCCGCACCGCAGCAGGCCGCCCCGATCCAGGCCGTCGTGCCCAACAGCGGTCCGGCTTCGGTCGCCGATCTCGCAGAGGGGCTGCTCGATGCCGTGGTCAACATCTCGACCTCGCAGAATGTGAAGGACGACGAGGGTGCAGGCCCGGCGCCGCGCGCGCCCGACGGCTCACCTTTCCAGGAATTCTTCAACGATTTCTTCAACAAGCAGCAGGGTAACAAGGGCGGCAATCACAATGTCAGTTCGCTCGGCTCCGGCTTTGTCATCGATCCCGCCGGCTATATCGTCACCAACAACCATGTGATCGAGGGCGCCGACGATATCGAGATCAATTTCGCCAATGGTTCGAAGCTCAAGGCGAAGCTGATTGGCACTGATACGAAAACCGATCTTTCGGTGCTGAAGGTCGAGCCGAAAGCACCGCTGAAATCGGTGAAATTCGGCGATTCCAGCACGATGCGCATCGGCGACTGGGTGATGGCGATCGGCAATCCGTTCGGCTTCGGCGGGTCGGTGACGGTCGGCATCATTTCCGGGCGCGGGCGCAACATCAATGCCGGCCCCTACGACAACTTCATCCAGACGGATGCAGCGATCAACAAGGGCAATTCCGGCGGTCCGCTTTTCAACATGAAGGGTGAAGTGATCGGCATCAATACGGCGATCATTTCGCCGAGCGGCGGCTCGATCGGCATCGGTTTCTCGGTGCCGTCGGAGCTTGCTTCCGGCGTCGTCGACCAGCTGCGCGAATATGGCGAGACGCGGCGCGGCTGGCTCGGCGTGCGCATCCAGCCGGTGACCGACGATATCGCCGACAGCCTCGGGCTCGACACCGCAAAGGGCGCGCTGGTCGCCGGCGTCATCAAGGGTGGCCCCGTCGACGACGGCTCGATCAAGGCGGGTGACGTCATTTTGAAATTCGACGGCAAGACCGTCAGCGAAATGCGCGATCTGCCGCGTGTCGTGGCGGAAAGCACAGTCGGCAAGGAAGTCGACGTGGTGGTGCTGCGCGACGGCAAGGAGCAGACCGTCAAGGTGAAGCTCGGCCGGCTCGAGGACAGCGATCAGGCGGCGGCATCCGACGATTCAGCACCCGACGGTTCGCAGGATGACGGCGTGATCACCCCGGATCCCGGCGAGAACAACGACATGGACCAGCCTGACACCGGCGATCAGGCCCAACCAGCGCCGGGTACGCCCGACCAGCATAAGGGCCAGGTGTCGCCGGATGCGGCAACGCCGAAGAACGTGCTCGGGCTGTCGCTGTCGCTGTTGAGCGCCGAGACGCGCAAGGCCTTCGGCATCGCCGAGAGCGTCGACGGCGTCGTCGTGACAGAGGTGACGCCCGGCTCCGCTTCGGCCGAAAAGGGGCTGAAGCCGGGCGACGTGATCGTCGAGGTTGCGCAGGAGTTTATGAAGTCGCCGGATGCTGTCGCCGCCAAGGTGCAGGCGCTGAAACAGGAAGGCCGCCGCAACGCCCAGCTGATGATCGCATCGGCGAATGGCGATCTGCGGTTCGTTGCGGTGCCGATGGAATGAGCGAAAAAGGAGCGGTCAGCCGCTCCTTTTTTGATTGCCAGGCCGGTACAGATTGCCTTTGCGCGCAACTCGCTACGGTTCGTCGGTCAGAAATACCGCTGGTGTCGATATTCTCGTCGTGACGCTTCTCCGGTGCCTGGAGTTCGTCCAACTGCTTATCAATCAAAGGTCGATTGCTAATATCCTCTTCCGAGCGGTTTACCGGGAAACGAAGTCCGTCTTCCGGTAGCCCTGGATGTAGAGCAGCGCGGTCAGGTCGCCGTGGTTGATGCGCATCTGTGCTTCGGCAGCGACTGCCGGCTTGGCGTGAAGGGCGACGCCGGCGCCGGCGAGGTGCAGCATGCCGAGATCGTTGGCGCCGTCGCCGACGGCGATCGCTTCTTCCGGCGAAATGCCGAGGCGGGCCGAAATCTCGTTCAGCGCATCGACTTTCGCCTGCTTGCCGAGGATCGGTTCGGCGACGAAGCCGGAGAGAATGCCGCCGTCTTCGAGCAGCGTGTTGGCGCGGTTCTCGTCGAAACCGAGGGTGGCGGCGATGCGGCTGGTGAAAACCGTGAAACCGCCGGAGACAAGCGCCGTGTAATGGCCTTTCGACTTCATGGTGGCGATCAGTTCCGGGCCGCCCGGGGTGAGCGTGATGCGCTTGGCGATCACCTCGTCGACGACGAATATCGGCAAGCCCTTCAGCAGGGCGACACGTTCACGCAGGGCAGGCTCGAAGGCGATCTCGCCGTTCATGGCGCGGGCAGTGATGATGGCGACCTTCTCCTTCAGACCGACTTCGGCGGCGAGTTCGTCGATGCATTCCTGGCCGATCATCGTCGAATCCATATCGGCGATCAGCAGCTTCTTGCGGCGGGTCTCCTGCTCCTGGATGACGAGGTCGATGGGCGCGCTCGCCATGACGGCAAGGATACTGGCCTCGGCCGCTTGTGCATCGGTGCCATCGCGCAACGCGATGTCGCAGGCGATGCCATCGGCCAGCCAGTAGAGGCCGGAAGCCTTCACGGCGTCGGCCGCCTGCTCGGCGATCTCGGGTGTCAGCACGGGATTTGACGGATTGGCAACAAGCGTGGCAACGAGGGCCATGATGGAAAACCTTCTGAGCACAGTGAACGCGATCCTGATAACCGGGCCGACAGCCAGCGGCAAGTCCGCGCTCGCCGTCGAATTGGCCAGGCGCCATGACGGCGCGGTCGTCAACGCCGACAGCATGCAGGTCTACGACACGCTGAGGGTCCTGACCGCGCGGCCGTCGGAGGAGGAGATGCAGGGTGTGCCGCATCATCTCTACGGCCACGTGCCGGCGGGTGCGACCTATTCCACAGGCGCCTGGCTGCGCGATGTCGCAGCACTGCTGCCGGTGCTGAGGGCCGCGGGGCGGCTGCCGGTCTTCGTCGGCGGCACTGGGCTCTATTTCAAGGCACTGACCGGCGGCCTCTCCGATATGCCCGAGATACCCGAGGCGCTGCGGGAGGAACTCAGGACGCGGCTGTTGCAGGAGGGGCCGGACGGGCTGCATGCGGAGCTCGCCGAGGCCGATCCCGCCATGGCGGCAAACCTCAACCGACAGGACGGGCAACGTATCGTCCGGGCGCTCGAAGTGATGAAGGCGACGGGACGGTCGATCGCCGATTTCCAGGGCAGGTCGGGGCCGGAGGTCATCGACGCCACCCAGGCCCGCAAGATCGTCGTGCTGCCAGACAGAGCAGTGCTGCACCAGCGCATCAACGGGCGTTTCGAAAAGATGCTGCAGCAAGGCGCAGAAGAAGAGGTGAGGGCGCTGATCGCGCTCGCCCTGCCGGCCGAGGCGCCTGTGATGAAGGCAATCGGCGTGTCGCAGATTGCGGCGATGGTCAGGGGCGAGATGACGCGCGGCGAGGTGCTGGAGAAGGGGGCTGCGGCGACGCGGCAATATGCCAAGCGACAAATGACATGGTTTCGCAACCAGATGGACGATAGCTGGGAACGGCTGACAGTTTAGGTTTCAGCTTGTTGCGGGCCTCCTGCTTGAGACATCTGCTGGCTCAGCAGTTTAACGAGTTCGCTAACCGCCGCCTGCAGCTGTTCCGGCAGAAATCCGCCGAAGCCCAGTATCAGGCCGGGGCGCGCCGGCCGCGCGGCATACATCGGGGAGATCGCCCGCACGGCAAGGCCGGCCGAGAGGGCGCGGGCTGCGAGTTGCACGTCGTCAACCTCCTCGGGCAGCCATAGAAGTATATGCATGCCCTGGTCGCTCTCCTGGACGCGGCAGCCCTCAGGCAAAGCCCGATCGAGCGCCGAGAGCAGAACCGCGCGGCGTTCGGCATAGAGGCCGCGGATGCGCCGGATATGCGCTTCGAAATAGCCTTCCCGCATATAGGCTGCCAAAACGTGCTGTTCGGCGATCGGCGAATGCCGGTCGAGAATGGCACGGGCGCCGGCAAAGGCTTCTGCGAGCGGAGAAGGGGCGATGACGTAGCCGAGGCGCAGGGAAGGAAAGAGCACCTTGCTGAAGGTGCCGAGATAGATGACGCGTGACGGACGCAATCCCTGCATTGAGGGAAACGGGTGTCCGGCATAACGCAGCTCACTGTCGTAGTCGTCCTCGACGATCCAGGCGCGATTTTGGTCAGCCCAGGCGATCAAGGCATTGCGCCGCGCCATGCTGAGTGGCATCCCGATCGGATATTGGTGCGAAGGGGTGACGAATGCGGCGCGGGCCTGCGGACATAGGTCGAGGCCGCGTTCCACGTTCATTCCCTGTGCATCGACCGGCAGGCGGTGCATCCGTACGCCGAGATCGTCGAGCACTGCCGTCAAGCCGGGATATGCCGGGTCCTCGGCCCATACCGGATCGTCACGCGAGAGAAGGACCCGGCCCGCCATATAAAGGCCTTGCTGTGTGCCTGACGTGACGATGACCTGTTCCGGCTCGCAATGAACGGCCCGCGCGCGCCGGACGTGGTCGGCAATGGCAAGCCTGAGTTCGAGCAAGCCCATAGGGTCGTGATAACCCGAGGGTGCGGCCTGTCGCGACGCGCGCACGCGATTGCCGAGACGGCGCCAGTTGTCGTCGGGCGCAATACCGCAGGCCGGGACGGCAATGGCAAAGGGAACGGCCGGGTGCGGGGTGAGCGCACGAGCGATGGCGATCAGGCGGGCAGCCTGGGAAGGCAGATCGACAGTCTCCGCGCCTGGCGGCACTGGCGGTGCAGATGGGAGCGCTCGCGTGGCGTCGATCAGGTCAGCGGCAACATGGGTTCCGGCACCGACCCGCGCTTCGAGATAGCCTTCGGCGGTCAACTGATCGAACACCTCGACGACAGTGCCGCGCGCGATTTTCAGCGAAGTCGCAAGGCTACGCGTCGAAGGAAGGCGTTCTCCCGACCTCAGCTCACCGCGGGCGATTGCGTTGCGCAGGGCCTGCGCAAGCTGGCGACCGACATTAGCCGTTCGATCGATCGCGTTCAGCGATGGTATCTCGATGATGCTGCGCCGTTTGGACATCGCAAAATGGTCTATTGAAATTCTTCAAAATGGCGCTTCATGATGGACCAGTTTTTGTGGAAAAGGAAGCGAATTGGCGGCTCCCCGATCGCGCATTCTTCGTCTTTGGGGTTGTGCCGTGCGTGGGCGCAAACTTCTGGAAACAGGTAAATATGCAGGATCTTCTCGTCGTCTACATCGCCTACGCAATCGCTGCAGGCAGTCCCGGACCAAGCAACATGGCCATCATGAATGTGGCGATGCGGCAGGGGCGGCGACCGGCGCTGGCTTTTGCCGCCGGGGTTATCACGATGTCGACATGCTGGGGGTTGGTCGTGGTCACCGGCATCTCGACACTCCTGGTCCGCTATGCTCATGCTCTGCTGCGTCTCAAGATCGGAGGCGGGCTGTACCTTCTCTGGCTCGCCTGGAGGGCGGCCCGCTCGGCAGCTACGTCGGATATGCCGGCAAGCGAGGTCGTTCGACCCGCCGCGCAACTCGCCACACTCTATCGTCGCGGCGTTCTGATGCATCTCGGCAATCCGAAGGCGGTTCTGGCCTGGGTCGCGATCATGTCGCTCGGCCTGAAGCCCGGCGCTTCGCCGGAGATGGCCGTCACAGCTTTCGGCGGCTGCGTGCTTCTCGGGATCTCGATATTTACCGGCTATGCCGTGCTCTTCTCGACGGCACCGATGGTGCGCGGCTATACCCGTGCGCGACGATGGATCGAGGGAAGTCTCGCCGTCTTCTTCGCGGGCGCCGGATCCCGCCTGCTGTTCTCACATTGACCAGATTTTCAGGAACGCATCATGTCTGTCGCCTCTCCGTTTCATGGCCTTTCGGCCTTTCCGCCAACTCCCGCGTATAGGGATGGCCGGGTCGACACCGAAGCTCTCTGCCGCCTGCTGGAACCCCTGTGCGATGTAGGCGTCGCTTCGATAGGCCTTCTTGGCAGCACCGGGATCTACGCCTTTCTCACATGCGCGGAGCGACGGCGAGCCGTCGAGGCCGCGGTCGAGTGCGTTCGTGGTCGTGTTCCGATCGTCGTCGGTGTCGGTGCTCTGAGGACAGACCACGCCCGGACCCTGGCGAGGGATGCGGAGGCCGCTGGTGCGGATGCGCTTCTGCTTGCGCCGGTGTCCTACACGCCGCTTACTCAGGAAGAGGCCTATCAGCATTTCCTTGCCGTCACGGATGCGGCGAAGCTGCCGCTTTGCATCTACAACAATCCCGGCACGACCCACTTCACCTTCAGCCGGGACCTTCTGCAGCGCCTGTCTGACATCGAGACGATCAGGGCGGTGAAGATGCCTCTGCCAGTTGACGGCGATTTCGCAGGCGAACTGGCGACATTGCGTGAGAAGACCAAGCTTGCGATCGGCTACAGCGGCGACTGGGGCGCTGCCGAAGCGCTGCTTTCAGGTGCCGACGCCTGGTACAGCGTCATCGGCGGCTTGCTTCCGCACGTAGCCTTTGCCCTGACCAAGGCCGCGATTGCAGGCGAGGATGGGGAAGTGCGTCGGCTCGACGGTCTTATCGAGCCGCTCTGGCAAACGTTCAAGGCGTTCGGAAGCCTTCGTGTGATCTATACGCTCATCGACCTTCTCTCACTCGCCAGGGCAGAGCTCCCACGCCCTCTCTTGCCGCTCGGACCGATGGACCGGCAAAGGGTGCTCGAGGCCGTCGAGCCTCTGATCGCACTGGAGAGCGAGTGGAAGGCTTATTCTTTATTGTAAAGGCTGCTCAGCGGTTTTTTCAGAATGCTTTCGCGCAGCGACGTGCCGGGGTCCCGGCGGGAGATCGCTGGCTGATCCGCCGGTGGTGCCGGCCGGGGAAAGACTGGCTCGTCGCGGCGCATCTCGCGGCGAAGCGCGTCCAGCCGGGGATCGATCGCGGGTGACGTGGCCGGGTCCAGCCGCGGCGTCTGCGGCAGCAGTTCGCGGCGGTAGGATTCGAGCGGCGCGGAGGCGGGCGGCGCGGCGGAAGAGGCGGGCGGCGTGTATGGCTTCGCGTCAAGATCCTCGTCGGCTGCGTCAGTCTCGTCGAAACCTGCCACGGACGCGGCATAGTTCTGCTGAAAATTCGAAATGTCGGGTCCGACCGTCACCGCCCGCATGCGGGTGACGATCTTGCGCAGATCGACCGTATCCGGATCTTCCTCGCTGTTTTTGCTGTTGGCGCTGCTCGCCTTCGGCAGGAGGTTTTCGTCGACGCGGGAAAAGCGCATGCGCATCGGCACACTGATCGCCTCGCCGAAAGCGATCGCCTCGCCGTTGCCGATCGAGGAGATGAAGCTCGTCGTCGAGATCGACGAATTCGGAATGGCCGAGCGGATGATTTCCTGGTCGCGGTCGTTGGCAAGGCGCATGGCAAAGAGTGTCGAACACTGCGACAAGATCGTCTGGTCGAGCTCGCCCGGCCGCTGGGTGATAATGCCGAGCGAGACGCCGTATTTGCGACCTTCCTTGGCGATGCGGGCGATCGCCTGGCGCGTCGGCACGAAGCCGAGGCTCGGATCGGAGGGGATATAGCGGTGAGCTTCCTCGCAGACGACGAGCATGTGGATGGCGCCGTCGCTCCACAGCGCCACCTCGAAGGCCATACGGCAGAGCACGGAGGCGACCGAATTGACGACCTCGGAGGGAATGCCCGCAAGCTGGAAGGTGCAGATCGGCCGGTTTTCGCCGGGGATGCGGAAGATCTGCGCGATGGTTTCGGTGATCGTGTCGCTGATCGTATTGTTGGAGAACATGAAGTGATAGCGCGGATCGTTGATCGCAGCGATAAGGCGCATCTTCAGCGACCGCAGGAAGGGCTTTTCCGAGCGGCCTTCCAGGCGGCCGATGCGCTCGTCGATCAGCGCCAGTAGATCGGCCATGCGGTAGGGAACCGGCGTGTCGGCGGTGATCGAACTCTTTTCCGTCGTGCGGCGCACCAGCGAGTTGTCGCTGCCGCGGAAGGCGCGCTTGGCCTCCGGCAGGATATCGCGCAACATGTCAAGCTCTTCGGGCACCGGCGGGCGGCCGCGAAACACGACCTCGGCAAATTCCTCCAGCCGCATCAGCCAGAAGGGCAGGTCGAGCGTATCGGTATCGATTGTGACGGCGTGCTCGGGAAAGGCGGCGGCGAATTCATTATGCGGATCGAGGATCAGGACGCGCAGCTTCGGATCCGCCGCGATTGCCTTGTGCAGGAGCAGCGACACGGCCGTCGACTTGCCGACGCCGGTGGAGCCGACGACGGCGAAATGCTTGGAGAGCATCGTGGGGATATGGATCGCCGCATCGATGCTTTCGTCCTGCGTCAGCTTGCCAATGACGGCGGTTGTACCTTCGCCGGCATCGTAGATGCGCATCAGGTCGGCGGATCGGATGCGGTGGGCGATGGCGCCGAGATAGGGATAACGCGAGATGCCGGTCGAGAATTCCTCGCGCCCGTCCTCGTCGACACGGACTTCGCCAAGCAGCTCGGTCTCGATCTTGAAAATATTGTCTTCGCCTTCGCCCCAGGCATGGCTGCCGGTGTTCATCTGATAGACGAGCGCGACGACGCGGTTGCGGCCGACGCTGATCGAAATCAACCGCCCCACGGACCAGAGTTCGGTCAGGTCGGTGCCGCCCTGTTCGGCAACGGCGGCAATCGTCGCCCGCGAACCGCTGCATGCGACGACGCGGCCGAGAAAGCGATTTCCCGGCGCATGGCCATCGCGGCGATCATGCTCGCCTGCCTTGCCAGGCGTGCGCAAGTCGTTGTTGAGCAAAGGGCTACTCCCTGCGGTAGCGTAGAAGAATAAAGTCGATCCTTTAACAAATCCTTCATCCTATCGATTTTCGGGGATGCAGGCGTGGGGCAGTTTTTTATTGCGGCATGCGTTGACGCTGCGAAATTTTCTGTCTATCACTTCCGACCATGAAAATCGCAACGGCTCTTATCGTGGTGGGAAAGCGCATGGGCAGGATGGTGTAACCATCCGGCGATAGCCACCCATGCGCTAGATGACAGGCTCCTCAGGGGCCTTTTTTTATGCCCGAAATTCGGGCTTCCGGCCACAAACGCAATCCCAGCATCAAACGGAACAGACAGATGAGCACGGACAATCAGGCGGCAGGCAATCGGATGACGGGAGCGGAGATCGTTCTCAAGGCGCTGAAGGACAACGGTGTCGAACATATTTTCGGCTATCCGGGCGGCGCGGTCCTGCCGATCTACGACGAGATCTTCCAGCAGGAGGATGTCAAGCACATCCTCGTCCGCCACGAGCAGGGGGCAGGCCATGCGGCCGAAGGTTACGCCCGCTCCACCGGCAAGGTCGGCGTCATGCTGGTGACCTCGGGTCCGGGCGCTACCAATGCGGTCACGCCGCTGCAGGACGCGCTGATGGATTCGATCCCGCTCGTCTGCCTGACCGGACAGGTTCCGACCCCACTGATCGGCTCCGACGCCTTCCAGGAATGCGATACGGTCGGCATCACCCGGCCCTGCACCAAGCACAACTGGCTGGTCAAGGATGTCAACCAGCTTGCCGCCGTCATTCACGAGGCCTTCCGCATCGCCCAGTCCGGCCGTCCGGGCCCCGTCGTCGTCGATATTCCGAAAGACGTGCAGTTTGCGACCGGCACCTACACACCGCCCGCCGATTACGCGATCCAGAAGAGCTACCAGCCGAAGATCCAGGGCGACCTCAACCAGATCCATGCCGCGATCGAACTGATGGCGAATGCGCGCCGTCCGATCATCTATTCCGGCGGAGGCGTCATCAATTCCGGCCCCGAGGCTTCCAAGCTGCTGCGCGAGCTGGTCGAGCTCACCGATTTCCCGATCACCTCGACGCTGATGGGCCTCGGCGCCTATCCTGCTTCAGGCAAGAACTGGCTGAAGATGCTCGGCATGCACGGCTCCTACGAGGCCAACATGGCGATGCACGACTGCGATGTCATGGTCTGCATCGGCGCCCGCTTCGACGACCGCATCACCGGCCGTCTCAATGCCTTTTCGCCGAATTCGAAGAAGATCCATATCGATATCGATCCGTCCTCGATCAACAAGAACGTCCGTGTTGATATCGGCATCCGCGGCGATGTCGGCCATGTCCTCGAAGACATGGTCCGCCTGTGGCGGGCGCTGCCGAAGAAGCCGGAGAAGGGTCGCCTGGAAGACTGGTGGACCGATATCGCCCGCTGGCGCGCGCGCAACTCCTTCGCCTATACGAAGAGCAGCGACGTCATCATGCCGCAATATGCGCTGGAGCGGCTCTTTGCGCATACCAAGGATCGCGACACCTACATCACCACCGAAGTCGGCCAGCACCAGATGTGGGCGGCGCAGTTCTTCGGTTTCGAGCAGCCGAACCGCTGGATGACCTCGGGCGGTCTCGGCACGATGGGTTACGGCCTGCCGGCAGCGCTCGGGGTGCAGATCGCCCACCCCGACAGCCTCGTCATCGACATTGCCGGCGACGCCTCGATCCAGATGTGCATCCAGGAAATGTCGGCAGCGATCCAGCACGATGCGCCGATCAAGATCTTCATCATGAACAACCAGTATATGGGCATGGTGCGCCAGTGGCAGCAGCTGCTTCACGGCAACCGCCTGTCGAATTCCTATACCGAGGCGATGCCCGACTTCGTCAAGCTGGCGGAAGCCTATGGCGCCGTCGGCCTGCGCTGCGAAAAGCCGGATGCGCTCGACGACACCATTCTGGAGATGATCGAGGTCAGAAAGCCTGTCATCTTCGATTGCCGCGTCGCCAATCTCGCCAATTGCTTCCCGATGATCCCCTCGGGCAAGGCCCATAACGAAATGCYGCTGCCGGACGAAGCCACCGACGAAGCGGTCGCCAATGCGATCGATGCCAAGGGTCGCGCGCTCGTCTGACATTTTTAATTTGCGCATAATCCTTTCCGAAAATCGTTTCCGATTTTCGGGGTTATGCGGCAGGAAAGAGGAAACTCAGGACCATGAACGCTCACCTACAGCCCACGGGCTCCGCTTACTTCATCTCGCCGGAAACGGCGGCCGTCGAAAGCCACACGCTTTCGGTTCTCGTCGACAACGAGCCGGGGGTTCTTGCCCGGGTCATCGGCCTATTTTCCGGCCGCGGCTACAATATCGAGAGCCTGACGGTCTCCGAGACCGAGCATCAGGCGCATCTTTCCCGCATCACCGTCGTCACACGCGGCACGCCGCAGGTGCTGGAACAGATCAAGGCGCAGCTCGAGCGCATCGTGCCGGTGCATCGCGTCGTCGACCTGACGGTGCGTGCCCGCGAGCTCGGCCAGGACCGGCCGATCGAGCGCGAGGTGGCGCTGGTCAAGGTGATCGGCGAGGGCGAGATGCGTGCCGAGACGCTGCGCCTTGCCGATGCCTTCCATGCCAAGGTAGTGGATGCGACGGTCGGTCACTTCATTCTGGAGATCACCGGCAAATCGTCGAAGATCGATCAATTCGTGGCGATCATGAAGCCGCTTGGCCTCATCGAGGTGTGCCGTACCGGGATTGCGGCGATGAACCGCGGCGTGCAGGGCATGTAAAGATACAGCCCGGGCATGTAAGATCACAGCCCGGGCATGTAAGATTACAGCCCGGGCATGTAAGATTACAGCCGGGCATCTAAGCCCGATGCTGATAATTGGGAAAGCCGCTGAAGGTCAGAGCATCTCCAGCGGTTTTTTCTTTGTGGGCGGCGGAAAGGCGGCGTCGAGGGCATCCCAGTCGTCGTCGGTGATATCAAGCGAGACGCAGTCGCGGTTCTCCGCCGCGCGTTCGGCATTCGAGGTCTTCGGGATGACGATGACGCCGTCGCGTTCCAGCAGGAAGGCGAGCGCCAGTTGGGCAGGTGTTGCCTGATAGGCCTTGGCGATGTGGATCAGCTCGGGATGGTGCAGGATATTTCCCTGTTCGATCGGCGAATAGGCCATGACGGGAATGCCGCGGCTCTGGCACCAGGGCAGCAAATCGAATTCGATGCCGCGGCGGGAGAGATTGTAGAGCACCTGGTTGGCGGCGACATTGGCGCCATCGGGCACTCTAAGCAATTCCTCCATATCGTCGGTGTCGAAGTTGGAGACGCCCCAGGCGCCGATCTTGCCCGATGCCTTCAACGTTTCGAAGGCCGCGACAGTCTCAGTGAGCGGATAGTTGCCGCGCCAGTGCAGCAGATAGAGATCGATACGATCGGTGCCGAGCCGTTCGAGACTGCGCTCGCAGGCTTCGATCGTGCCTTTCAGGCTGGCATTCCAGGGATAGACTTTGCTGACGATGAAGACTTCGTCGCGCCGCCCCCTGATCGCCTGGCCGACGATCTCTTCAGCGCCACCGTCGCCGTACATTTCGGCGGTGTCGATCAGCGTCATGCCGAGATCGATGCCGGCCTTGAGGCTTTCGATTTCGGCCTTGGCATGGCCGGCATCCTCGCCCATGGCCCAGGTGCCCTGGCCGAGCGCCGGCACCTCAGTGCCGTTCGGAAATGTGATCGATGGAATCGGGTCGTTCTGCATGGGTTTCTTCCTACAGCGCCGCGCGTCCTTGAGACGGACGCTGTAGCACTTTGAATGGCTGCATGATTTTATCCTTAAATCGATGGCGATTTAGGGAATTATGCAGTCGGCAAGAGATTGGGCCGGGTCTCCATCTTTCAAGTAATCCTGTCACCATGACAATGATGCAATGGTATCGGCGGTTTAGGACAGTTATCCTGACCTAAATAAACGGGCCGCGGAAAAGCTGGCTTCGGGAGGTCGCATGCCGCTGGATACATTTCTCGCCCTCGTTCTGTTCGCCTTCACGACCTCGATCACGCCGGGGCCGAATAATATGATGCTCTTCGCATCGGGCGTGAATTTCGGCTTCCGCAGGACGATCCCGCATATGTTCGGCATCGGCGTCGGTTTCTTCTCACTGCTCATCGGCGTCGGCCTTGGGCTCGGCGCGCTGCTGCACACGGTGCCTATGGTCTATACGGCGCTGAAATTTGCGGGCGGTGCCTATCTCGTCTGGATCGCCTGGAAGATCGCCTCGTCGCGCTCACTCAGCGAAGGCAGGAGCGGCGTCGAGCCGATGTCCTTCTTCGCGGCGGCCGCCTTCCAGTGGGTCAACCCGAAAGCCTGGGTGATGGCGGTCACCGCGATGGCGACCTATACCAGTCCGCAACTCTACCTCGTGAGCGTGCTGATCGTCGGTCTCGCCTTCGCGGCGGTCAATGTGCCCAGCGTTTCGACATGGGCAGGCTTCGGCTCGGCGCTGAGGGAGTGGCTTTCCGATCCGGTGCGGCTGAAATGGTTCAATATCAGCATGGCGACACTCTTGGTGCTAAGCCTCTGGCCGATGCTAAAATAGAGCGATCGACGGCTTCGTTAGCATCAGCCAGAGAATGCCGATGACGGCTGAGAAGGCCGGAAAGCCGCAGGCGAACCAGATGCGGTAGAGGCTGAAATAGGCCGGCGGCAGGGCTTTTCCCGCCGCCGCTGCGGCCCGGGCGAGATCGCGCAGCCGGATCTGGATCCAGACGACCGGCAGCCAGAACAGGCCGGTCACGACATAAAGCAGCAGCGACAGCGCAATCCATCCCTCCGACAGGTCCCAGCCGATCGACCGGGCCAACAGATAGCCGGTTGCCGGCTGGAGAAGGGCTGCGGTGGCGGTGAAGATCGTGTCAGCGATGACAACCGTGCTGGCGACATGGGCGATCAACCGGGGATCGCGCGTCCGGTGTGCCATCACCATGAAGAAGGCGATGCCGGCGCCGGTGCCGAAGAGCACCGTCGCGCCGATGACATGGGCAAGCAGCAGCCATTGCTCAAGCATCAGCGTTCATCCAGGGTGGCAAGTGCGGTGAGTGTCAGCAGGATCGACGGCAGCACCTTGACGAGGGGACCGAGCGGATCGAGCCAGAGTGCAGGTTCGAGCAGGCTGGCGCCGGCAAGATAGGTGAACGACACGGCCAGCATGCCGAGAAGGGCACGTTGCGCCAGCGGGCGAAGGAGGACGGCAGCACCGAGAGCGATGTCGATCAGGCAGGTTGCAAGCGTCAGCGCTGTTGCCGCGGCCTCAGGCATGAACGGCAGGAAGTGCGCGGACGTCTTCTCCAGCGCCAGCAGCGGGATCAAACCTGAGAGCAGCCAGAAAACGGACAGGCCAGATATGACGAGCGGCTTCAGAAGATACAGCCTGGCAAACCAGAGATCCTGTACGCCGGACGGATTGGCCGCGAGCGTTGCTCGGGCCGAGAGAGTCGGCAGGCCTGACGGTGTCGCGCGATCTATGCTGATACCTTCGGACATAACGGTTATGGCGGTGGAGCGCAGCGGCGAGCGCCAGCCGAGATGACCGGCCATATCCGCAAGCCATGTGACCGGCCTTGCAAGAATGGACGGAAGGGAAATGACTGGTGCATCCGGCAGGCCGAGCCAGGCGCGGTGGAGTTTGACGAGGCTCGCGAGCGAGTGCCGTTCCTCGGCCGCCAGTTCGATATCGCTGCCGGAGGGCAGCGTACCGGAGATTGCGGCTGAGACTCCGGCGGCGACATCTTCGACGGCGACGGTTTCGACCGGGCTGTCGGCGTGGACGAACGGCAGGACGAGGGGGAAKGCAGCGAGGGAACGCAGCAGCGCCGTACCGCCATGGGCGTTTCGGCCAAGCACTAGCGCCGGGCGCAGGATCACGTAGGGAATGCCGCTTGCGGCAAGCGCCAGATCGGCGGCGCGCTTGGTCGCCAGAAAGGGCCGGTCACGACCGGCGCCGTCGGTGCGCGCCGATATCTGTATGATCAACTTCAAGCCGGCCATGCGCGCTGCTCCCTGCAGCGCGATCATCGCCCGTTCCTGCGTGGCGGCAAGGTCGTCAGACAGGCCGTCTTGCAAGGCGCCAGCGCTGTTGACGACAATCTGTTGGCCTTCAAGCACCGTCGCCCAGTCGGCCGCGTCGGTCATCTTATCCAGATTTGCGCTGATCCAGCGGATGCCGGGCTGGCGGAAGCGCGCCCGGCCGGGATTGCGGCCAAGCCCGGTGATGACATGGCCGTCCTCTAGCAATCTTGCGGCGACCGCTGAACCGATAAAGCCTGTAGCACCGAGAATGAGGATATTCATAAGGAGGAGGTTATCGAAAAATCGGAGACGGTGTCTTTGAGGTCAGGAGTTGTCGTCATGCGCGGCAAGGACAATAACCCGTCTTGACCCTGATGCCTCAAGGAATTTTACGCGGATCGATTTTTGCCATGGGAACTGCGCATTCGGTCACGACCTGCGCTGCCAGTAGCGGGTCTATCCTTTGCTCGTCGATCGCGAAAGCAAGCTCGATTGCCATGCCGATCGCCAGCGGCCGCCGCCGGACCGGGACATGGTTCATGTCCAGAATCTGCCGGACGATCGGCCAGAGGCGCCTGACATAGCTGATGGGCAGGGCGCCGGGCTGATCGTCATCCGCCAGCCGTGGCCTGCCGAACTGCTGATCGCCGATGGTGGCCGCGACATGGCGAAACGTACTGAGGACCGTCTCTTGCGGCAGGACCGCGCCCTGGTTTCTAGCGGCGCCATAGGTCAGCGCCAGCAGAGAATCATGGCCTTCCAGCAGAAAAGCATTCGGCAGATTGCCGGCGTAGTAGCGAGATCCATCCCTTGTTTCCACGATGACTAGATCGGCGCCGTCGCGGCATTGTCCTGCTTCAGCAACATCGAGGGCGGCAATAACACAGGAAAATCCACCGATCGCTCCGAGCGCCGCCAGCAGATCGATCATCCGAAAACGGCCGTCTTCGGCGATTTCCTGATGAATCCGGTGGAGGAGGGCGCGGGCCACGAGCCTCGGGCCTTGCAAGGGATTGCCGGCTTCGCTCCGGCGCGGATCGTCCCGCACAGCGCTTTGCGCACGGGTCTTCATTTCCTCTGCGTGAGGCGAGGAGGCGGAGGCGGGCGGAGTGGTTCTTCGGCCGAATGTCGGAGTTTTCATGGCATGCAATCTGAAGATGAAGCCATTAACGTTTGGCTATATCGGCGGCGCGAAGGACGGCTTGCTTAACCAATCCCTATTCGTCTGGCCGCATCTTTACGAGAAACGCACTTGGCGGCCATCCGGCCAGCACCTAAGATCGAGCCGCCTATTCGGGAGGGAGTTATGCGGTACAGCGACGATCATGCGGGTCATGACCACGACGACCATCACCACGACAATCACTACTCCGACATGCAAGCCCGCGTGAAGGCGCTGGAAACGCTGCTGACGGAGAAGGGGCTGATCGATCCGGCGGCGATCGATGCGATCGTCGAGACCTACGAGACGAAGGTGGGACCGAGAAACGGCGCCCATGTCGTCGCCAGAGCCTGGAGCGATGCCGATTTCGCCGACTGGCTGAAGCGCGATGCGACGGCGGCGATATCAAGCCTCGGTTACACCGGCCGGCAGGGCGAGCACATGCGCGCCGTCTTCAACACGGCCGAGACCCATAACCTCGTCGTCTGCACGCTCTGCTCCTGTTATCCGTGGTCGGTGCTCGGCCTGCCGCCGGTCTGGTACAAGGCGCCGGCCTATCGCTCACGCGCCGTCATCAATCCACGCGGCGTGCTGGCCGAATTCGGGCTGACGCTGCCGGAGGACAAGAAGGTCCGCGTCTGGGATTCGACGGCGGAGCTGCGTTATCTCGTCATTCCCGAGCGGCCCGAAGGGACAGAGGGAATGGACGAGCAGACGCTCGCCGACCTCGTCAGCCGCGATGCGATGATCGGCACGGCCGTTGCCCGCAAGCCGGAGAGCGCCACATGAACGGACCGCACGATCTCGGCGGGCAGATGGGCTTCGGTCCTGTCGCGCCGGAAAAGGACGAGCCCTATTTCCATGCCGAATGGGAAAAGCGGGCGCTCGGAATTACCCTTTCCTGCGGCGCTTTCGGCGCATGGACGATCGATGAAAGCCGGCATGCGCGCGAGAATATTCCGCCGGCCGATTACCTCGCCGCCAGCTACTACGAGATCTGGATCCGCGGCATCGACAAGCTGCTCGAACGGCACGGCTTTGCGACGCATGAGGAGCTGCTTTCTGGGCGGAAGCTGCAAGACGGCGCGGTGCCGAAGCGCGTGCTGAAGGCGGACATGGTGCCCGCCGTGCTGGCCAAGGGTGGGCCTTGCGATCGTCCCGTCGAGGCAGCGCCGCTCTTCGTGGTCGGTGAGACGGTGAGGACGAAGAATTTCAATCCGGCGACGCATACGCGCCTGCCGCGTTATGCCAGGGCCAGGACCGGTGTGGTCGAGGCGGTGCAGGGTTCGTTCGTCTTTCCCGACGACAACGCGCATGGCAAGGGCGAGAGCCCGCAATGGCTCTATACGGTCGTTTTCGACGGCGCGGAGATCTGGGGCGAGGATGCCGATCGGACGCTGACCGTGTCGATCGATGCCTGGGAGAGCTATCTTGAGCCTGCATGAAATGTCGCCGCTGACTCAATCGCCCAGCCTGCCGAGGTCATCGGAGGGCGAGCCGGTCTTTCCCGAGCCATGGGCCGCCGAAGCCTTTGCCATGACCGTGCACCTGCATGCAAAGGGCCTGTTCAGCTGGAGCGAATGGGCTGAAACGCTTTCCGCGCAATTGCACAAGCCTGGCCGGGCTGAAGATGGCAGCGACTATTTTGACTGCTGGGTGGCGGCACTCTCCGACCTCATCGTCGACAACGGCATCGCCGATGTGGAAACGATCCTGGCACTGCAACAGAGTTGGCAGCGGGCGGCGGAAGCGACACCGCACGGACGGCCGATCGAGCTCGGCAACGATCCCTCGCGCGGATCCTCATGACGGGAATTGCTTGTAGCACTCCTCGGCTACCTCCCGCAGTGTCTCGCGGGAGATTTCGCCGGTGACGGCGTAGCCGAGTTCGTCGTCGATCCAGTAGAAGGTCTCGAGATTGTCGGATGAGGCGAAGCGGAAACTCGTCGTGCGATTTTCCGTGTTGCGGCCGACCAGGACGGTCAGTCGCTCGCCGGCCTGGTTTTCATACATGAACATGGCGCCCGGCCTGCCATCGACCGGCAGCAAGCGGCCGCCGACCAGCTTGAAGCCGAGCGACTGCAGGTTCGGGATCTTGAGATTCTCTATCGCCAGGCGTTTGCCGAGCCAGGTGGCCAGATGGGCCTCCTCGTTGGCGAAGACTTCGACGGGGTGGCGAACCTCGGCGGCATAGACCATGAAGGCGGTCTCAGCCTGTTTGGGCAGGGTTTCGGAGCCGGCAAGCTGCAGCTCCGGTTTTTCCAGAAGGGCCGGACCATAATGGCCGCTGACGGCGCCGAGCGCGAAGACGAGGAGGGCGGCTGCGGCGATCGCCGCACGTTTCCGCCCGGAAGAGATGCCGCGCGGCGGCGAAACCAGGAGAGCGTCGGTTTCCTTTGTTTTTTCATAGCCTGCAAACAGCGATCGGATGCCTGTATTCTGCGCCTGCCATTCGGCGACCATCGCCGCCTCGTCGGGATTGTCTGCCAGGAAGGCATCGATGCGGGCGCGTGCCGTTTCCGGCAGTTGGCCGTCGGCATAGGCGTGAAGGTCGGCTTCGGTTACGCTCGGGTTGGTGTCGTTCATTTCGGTCTCCGAAGCGTAATGATATTGTCGGCTTTCAGCCGCTCGGCGACACGCTGGCGGGCGCGTGACAGGCGGGACATGACGGTGCCGATGGGGATATCGAGCGCGGCTGCGACCTCACTGTAGGTGTATCCCTCAATAACGACAAGCATCAGCACGGCGCGGTATTCCTCCGAAAGGCTGTTCAGCGCATCGTCCAGCCGCGCGCGCTCCTGCGGATCGGCCGGCACTTCAGGCGCGGCCAGGTCAACTGCGGCGTCGAGTTCGACGAGGCTGTCGCGCGCCTTGCCGCGCCGGCCGTTGCGATAGAGATTGGTCATGATGGTCAGGACCCAGCCGCGCAGGTTGAGGCCACGCCACTGGCTGCGGCGCGTGAGAACCTTCTCGACGCAATCCTGGAGCAGATCCTCGCCATCGGCATCCGAGCGCGTCAGGCTGCGCGAATAGCGCCTGAGCGAGGGCAGGAGGGCCAGGATCTGGCCCTCGAAAGTTTCGGGTGCGGGTGTTTTCACGCCGGCAACTCGCTTGTGATCGGGATCTTGGCGATCAAGGCTTGGCGAGATCCCAGTTGCCGCCGACGCCATCGCCGGTGATGTCGCCCATCTTCTTGTCCTTGACCCAGAAATAGAGCGGCATGCCGTCCTTGGCCCATTGCTTCATGCCATCCTTGCGCTCGACGATCGAATATGCACCATCGGCCTTGGCATCGCCAGCAGCCATCAGCGGAGGCCAGTTCTTGGCGCAATCGCCGTTGCAATTGGAAACGCCCTTCACGTCCTTCTTGAAGGTGTAGAGCGTCATGCCGTTTTCGCCGGCAAGCACCTTGCCCTTTTCGGATTCGACTGTTTTGACAGGAGGGGCGGCGAAAGCAGCGGTCGCGGCAAAGGCGGCAGCCGCCACGACGGACAGGAATTTCACGGATTTCATGGTGTCTCTCCTCAGATTGGGCACGCAGTCTTGCGATACCTGACATGAGACACGAGGCGAGGCGGTTTTATTCCATGGGTGGGAAAAGTTTTTAAGACGAGTGAGGCGGATGGAAGCCCGCCGCACCTGATGCCATGCCGCAGATCAATGTGGCCGGTGTTGCCGCTATTCTCCCGTGGTGGACACTGCCGCCATGTCGACCCAGACCGCCTCGAACATATGGCCATCGGGATCCTCGAAGGCGCGGTTGTAGAGCCAGCCCATGTCGGTTGGGGCGCGCGGATCGGCCTTGCCGCCGGCGGTTGCTGCCGCTTCGACGATGGCGTCCACCGTTTCGCGGCTGTCCTGTGCCAGGGCTAACAGGACCTCGCTGGTCTTCTGCGCTTCGGCAACCGGCTTCGGCGTGAAGGTCGCGAAAAAATCGCGCGTCAGCAAGTGGAAGATGATGGCGTCGGACCACACCATGTTCGACGCCTGATGGTCGCTGAACTGTTCGTTCTTCGTGCATCCGATCGCTTCGTAGAAGCGGGTCGCAGCAGCAATGTCTTTCACCGGCAGGTTCACAAAGATCATCTTGGGCATTGCAGTTTCCTCCTCTTCGGTTGTTTTCCAGGGGACAGTCTCGCCTCACAAGAACTCTTGCACGATCGTGTCACTGGCATGAATGCAGACGATTTCGAGCCGTCCCATGCCGACATTCTCGAAACGATGCGGAACGTTGGCGGCCACGACGACGATATCGCCCGGAAAGGCGCGAGCCGTGGTCTCACCCACGGTGAATTCGGCCTCGCCTTTCCTGACCGCCCAAGTCTCTGAATAGGGGTGGACATGCAGGCCCGGCCCCTGACCCGGTTCATTGTCAACAATGAAGAGCGAGATCTCGCCGCCGTAGTCGCGGCCCTCGAAGCGGACCGTCCGGCTCTGATCGGGTTGTGGCTCCTGGTGGCGAACTATCCTGAACATCACGTGCCTCCCGCTCGTGCCGTTTGCGAATGCAAAGTATCTTCGTGAGAAGATATATTCTTAAAAGTATCTTCCTGTCAAGATATCTTCCTTGACTCGAATGGAAGGTGTATGTCTCGGCTGTGGTGGCATATGAGGCAGAGAATGATGAATGGGACTGAAGGGGACCGCGACCGCCCCAGGGACGGTGACCGCTCCGGGGATGACCATGTCGACCGGCTGCGCCGGCAATGGGCGGTGGAACTGCCCGACCTCGATACGGAGCCGATGGCGATCCTGGGGCGGGCCTTCCGGCTGTCGAACCTGGTGCGCCCCAGCATCGAGGCGACATTTGCCGATTTTGGCCTCGACCGCGGCGAATTCGACGTGATCGCAACGCTTCGCCGTTCCGGAGCGCCTTACCGGCTGACCCCGACGGAGATGTATTCGGCGCTGATGATCTCCTCGGGAGGCCTGACCCACAGGCTTGACCGGCTGGAGAAGGCGGGACTGATCCGCCGGGAGAAATCACCACGCGATGGGCGCAGCGTGCTGGTGGCATTGAGCGAGGCGGGTGCGGCACTCGCCGAAAAGGCCTTCCGCACCGACATGGCGAGCGAAGCTTCGTTTCTGCAGGCTCTTGACGGAAACGAGCGCGAGGCGCTCGCAGCGCTGCTGCGCAAGCTGATCGCCGGAATTGAAAGTGAGCAGGCGCGGGGGGAGGACGAGAACGCGGGCTGAGGGGAGATCGGAGTCCGCATCGCCGTTCAGCTCGTTTACATCGAGTCGGTTTTCGGATATGATATATCCTTAATTCCACCGGCAGAGCCAGCCATCACACGAGTTGCTGAATGATCCTGAAAAGCCAGGTCGAGTGGGCGCTTCACTGCTGCGCCATTCTCGCGGGCCTGCCAAAGGGCAGGTATCTTTCCACCAAGGCGCTCGCGGAGCTTCATGGTCTGCCGAAGGAATATCTCTCCAAAGCACTGCAGAGCCTTTCGCAGGCATCGCTTGTCGAGACCACGCTCGGCCCGAGTGGCGGTTACAGGCTTGCCAAGCCCCCCTCGGACATCAATTTTCTCGAGATCGTGGAGGCGGTCGAAGGGAAGGCCCGCAGCTTCACCTGTACGAACATCCGGGCGAACAATCCCTGCCGACCGGAAGGATATTGCGACAGCAAGCCATGCGCGGTCGCGCGCATCATGTGGGAGGCCGACGAGGCCTGGCGGGATACGCTAAGGCGCGTCCGGCTTTCCGATCTGGTCGGCACCTTGTCCGAGGAAGTGCCGGCCGACATTTGGCGGAGCACGTTCGAATGGGTGCTCAAGCGCGCCGGCTGAGCGGGGGGTGCCGATCTCTACGCCTTGAAGATGGTCCTGATGGTCTTCAGGATGGCATGTGCACTGCGGGCATGTTCCGGGGGCAAAGAGGTGCCGTTGCGGAAACGCTCGGCGCGGCTGGCGAGGTGGTCGGCGATTTCTTCCGCCAGCGCGGGGCGTTCGCTTAGCAGCGGCGCGAAGGCCTCTTGATCGATCTCATACGCGGTCACGGGGGTCAGAGCCTCCAGGGTGCAGACTTCCCGCAGGCCGGCGAGTAGTCCGGTCTCTCCAAAAAAATCGCCCGGCGCGAGCCGTCCGCGTTCCTCATCTCCGTGCCGCGCCGCGACGATACCTGCCCGCACCATCATCAGCGACGGGAGCATCTCGCCCTCCCGCACGATGACATCGCCCTTGCGGAATTCCCGCACAGCCGTGGTCTCGGCGAGTTTCTGCTTTTCATCTGATGTCAGCGTCGCAAAGATTGGAATGGCCTCGATCAGTTCGAGCGGCGTCACACGGGGCGGCCGTGCGCTTTCTTCGGTCGGCAGATCGCCCGTCAGGATTGAGGCCGCCGCCGGAACAGCCAAAAGCAGGCCGGCTGATTTGCAGTGACGATAGACGAGATCGAGTACCTCGTTTCGTGCCGTCACCCGTTGGCTCGGGCTCGTCACCCGGAACTGCAACTCGAGCTCCAGCGCCGTGGCATCCAGCCCCTTCAGTGCCACGACCGGCGGCGGCTCGCGCACGATCGAATTGCAGCTCGMAAGCGCCGTTGCCATGACGTTCCGGACCGATGCCGGCATCCGCGTCGGGGCGATGCGGATGGTGAGGACCAGGAGATGGGTCTCGTCAGGCCGGCTTACATTCGTCAGGCCGAGCTTTGCCAGAAAACTGTTCGGCAGAACGACGACATTGTTTGCGCTGGTCAGAATGTGTGTCGCGCGCCAGTTGCTTTCGACGACGCGYCCCTCCGTGCCGTCGCTGAGAAGGATCCAGTCGCCGATGATGTATGGGCGGCCGAGTGTCAGCGCGATGCCGGAGAAGACGTCGGCCAGCGTATTCTGGAGCGCCAAACCGAGAATGATGGCGACCACGCCCGAGGTCGCGACGAGGGTGCCGATCGGCACACCGAAGACGAAGGCCATAACCGATAGGGCCATGCCGATATAGACGACCCCGATGACGAGATCCTGGAGCAGTCGGGCTTCTCGCGGACTACCCTCCAGTACCAGATACAGCCTGATGAAACCGATGACGGCCCATGCCAGATGGATCCACCAGAGCGATTTCGCGACGATGACGAGCAGGGCCTGCGGGTCCTCGGACTCATATCCTTGAAACCGGTGGGGTTCGATGCCGCTGATGACGAGGATCAACGTCATCACCGCAAAGAAGAGGATTTGCACCACCAGTCGCGTCGTCGGCCGTTGGCGGGAGAGAAGATGCCAAACGATGATCCCGGCGAATCCAACTGTAATGAGGGATATCAGAGGCTTGCCGAAGAGCACGTCGTCAATCATCACTCTGTCTCCGGGATAGGGCGGGCCGCACATGATTCAGCATCTCGGCCGCCCGCGCAAGCTCGGGGCTTGCGCGGGCGGTATAGGCGGATCATCACTTCTTGAGCGGATAGGTCAGCTCTTTCTGCTTGGTATCGACGACGAAGACGGCGAGCAGGCGGGCGGGCTTCGTCTCGCTACCGTTGGCGCTGACACCATGGCGGTCACCCGGCATTTCGGAGAAGCTCTCTCCGGCATGATAGACCTTGACGGGGCCGTCATTGACCTGGCTGCGGATCGCTCCTTCGAGCACGGTGGCGTAGATGAAGGCCGTATCGGGATGGGTGTGGCCGTCGGAGAAGCCGCCTGGGCCGTACTCGACCAGCACGCCCTTGATGCTCTTGCCCGGTACGTTCGGAAGTTCGTGTTCATAGACGAGCGTCACCTTGGCAGCTTTGCTGCTCTCATCGGCGCTGGCGCCCGTGGCAGCCAGAAGGGCGAGCGCAGCGGCGAGGAATGATGTTCGGATCATCGGAATCTCCATGGTTGCAGGGTTTGGGCAGGACGCGCCCGAGTGGCCGCGTCCTCAGGGCAAGTCGCATCACTTCGGCTGGGCGGACTTGGCGAACCACTGCTCGAAGGTGATCGAGCCGAGCCGCGGGTTATTGTCCGAAACAAGCGACTGGTCGTTGAGTCTCGCGCCGAAATATTTCGCCTCGGCATCGGCCTCGACGGTGCGCGGATCTTTCATGGCCTTCAAATACCGGGCGACGAGTTCGCTGAGGCGCGCCCGTTCCGGACCTGATATCTCGATCGTCGCATTAGCGGGCGGTGCGAGAGCCACATCCGCCATGACATCGGCGACGTCGTCGGAAACGATCGGCTGCAGATAGGCCGGCGACAGGCGGACCGTCTGGCCGACCGTCCCCGATTGGGCGATGCCGCCGAGGAATTCCATGAATTGAGTCGAGTGAACGATGGTGTAGGGAACGCCGGATTGCTTGATCAGCTTTTCCTGGGCGAGCTTGCCGCGAAAATAGCCGCTTTCCTGCAGACGCTCGGTGCCGACCACCGAAAGGGCGATATGATGCTTCACGCCGGCCACTTTTTCGGCAGCGAGAAGATTGCGGCCCGAGGTCTCGAAGAATTCGAGCACGGCCTTGTCCTCGAAGGACGGAGAATTGGCGAGGTCGAGCACGACTTCGGCGCCCGAGAGCGCCTCCGCCAATCCTTCTCCGGTGATCGTGTTGACGCCGGAGTTCGGCGAGGCGGCGATCACTTCGTGGCCGTACTTGCGCAGGCGTTCGACAGTCTTCGAACCGATGAGGCCGGTTCCGCCGATGACAACGATTTTCATAACAGATCTCCGTTTACTGCCGCGGTGCGGCAGCGTCAAAGGTGAATCTTCTCAATGAATTGCGCGGTTTAGTTCAGGCCGGCCTTGTCGAGGCCATAAGCCTTGTCGGCCGCGCCGGGTACGGTCTTGAAGCCGACATTGACGCGGTTCCAGGCATTGATCGCCATGACGACGAAAGTCAGGTCCGAGATTTCCTTCTCGGAAAGCTGGCCGCGAACCCGTTCGTAAATCTCATCGGGAATGCCGCCTTCCGGCAACTTCGTCAGAGCTTCCGTCCAGGCAAGCGCTGCGCGCTCGCGGGGGATGAACAGGGTCGATTCCCGCCAGATGGCGACGTGATAAAGCCGGAGTTCGGTTTCGCCGAGGATCTTGGCCTGCTTCACATGCATGTCGAGGCAAAAGCCGCATCCATTGATCTGCGAAGCGCGGATCTCGACGAGGGCCTGCAGCTTCTCGTCGATCACGCTGCTCTTCAGCGCCATGCTGAATTCCATGAATTTCTTGAAAAGCTCGGGTGACTGCTGGGCGTAGTTCAGTCGCTGGGTCATGTAACTTCTCCTCTAATTAAGGATATCAAATATCCTTATGGATAAAAGATATCCTTAATTGCTAGACTGTAAAGCCATTCTCGCTTAGTCTGGCTGCATAAGGCCTATGCGCAAAAGTATGAGGGGGCGGGGATGGATATCGTATCGGCATTGCGGACGTTTCGGCGCGTCGTGGAGACGGGTTCGTTCTCGGCGGCGGCGCACGATCTCGACGTGACGCAGCCGGCGGTCTCGCGACAGGTCGCCGCCCTCGAAGGCCATTTCAACACCCGCCTCCTGCATCGCACGACGAGCGGCCTATCGCTGACGGCAGAGGGGGAGCGGATGCTGCCGATGGCGCTGCGGATTCTCGAAGCGGTTGAGGAGCTTGGCGATGCGGCCGGATCGGACGGAGCCATGGCCTCGGGAAAGGTCAGGCTCAGCGTTCCAGCACCACTCGGCCTCTGTCTCAGCGAGCGGCTCGGCGATCTTCTCGCCGCCCATCCAAAGCTCTCCGTCGAACTCATTTTCAGGGAGCAGGGCTCGGATATGATCGAGGAGCGCCTGGATCTCGAAGTGCGCTTGGGCCAGGTTGCCGACAGCAGCCTCGTCTGCCGGCGGATCGGCTGGACGACCGCCTTCCTCGTTGCATCTCCCACTTATCTCGCGCGCAGGGCGGCTCCCCGCGCACCGAAGGAGATCAAGGACCATGAATGCCTGTGCTACAACAGGGCAGGTGAGGCCAATACCTGGTCCTTCTCGAACGGTTCGGAAGACATATCGGTCCGGATCTCACCGCGGCTGACCGCCTGCAATGCCGTCGCCATTCACCGGGCAGCCCTTGCTGGAGCGGGTCTTGCGGTGCTTTCGCACATCATCGCCATGCCCGATATCGCCGCCGGCCGGCTGGTCCCGGTGATGAAGGATTTCCAGCCGAGCCGGCTGCCGGTTACCGTCGTCTATCCCTCGCGGCGCAACATGCCGCTGCGCGTCAAGACGGTTCTGGATTTTCTCATCGACGCTATTGGGCAGGACCCGTCGATGTGCGCGAGCGGCGCGGACCCGCAGTGGAACTGATGATCGACTGGCCGGGCGATTTGCCGTTTTCCGCCTTGCCTAAATCCCGCGAATCCTGCCAAGTCCTGCGATCATGCAATTTGCGCCGCAACAAGACGAAGCCCTGAAGGCTGTTTCGAAATGGCTGAAGGAAGGGCGCTCGCCACTCTTTCGCCTGTTCGGCTATGCCGGGACAGGGAAGACGACGCTTGCCAAGCATTTCGCCGAAAATGTCGATGGCGACGTGTTGTTTGCCGCCTTCACCGGCAAGGCGGCGCAGGTGCTGCGCTCGCGCGGCGCCTCCAACGCCCGGACGATCCATTCGCTGATCTACCGGCCGCGCGGTGAGGAGGCGGTGGAAGACGAGGAAACAGGCAAGACGTCGATTGCGCCGATGTTTTCGATCAACCGGCAAAGCCCGGTCGCGAAAGCGGCGCTGATCATCGTCGACGAATGCTCGATGGTCGACGAAGCACTCGGCAAGGATCTGATGAGCTTCGGCACGCCGATCCTGGTGCTCGGTGATCCAGGCCAGCTGCCGCCGGTGACAGGTGGCGGCTACTTCACCAATCAGGAGCCGGACTACCTGCTCACCGATATCCACCGCCAGGCGCGCGACAATCCGATCATCAAGCTCGCCATGCAGGTGCGCGAAGGCAATGAGGTGATGTACGGCGACTACGGCACGGCCAAGGTGATCTCGAAGAACGAGGTGACGCAGCAACTGGTCCTCGACGCCGATCAGGTGCTCGTCGGCACCAATAGGACGCGTCGGCGCTACAATCAGCGCCTGCGCGAGCTGAAAGGCTTCAATGCCGATTATCCCCAGACCGGCGACAAGCTAGTCTGCCTGCGGAACGATCCGGCCAAGGGCCTGCTCAACGGTTCGCTCTGGCAGGTGATGACCTCATCCAAGGAAACGACGAAGCCCGGCATCAATCTGCTCGTCCGCCCCGAAGACGATGACATGGACCGGGGAGCTGCCAAGATCAAGCTGCTGAAACAGGCGTTCGAGGATGTCGAAGGTGAGATCCCCTGGAACACCCGCAAGCGCTATGACGAGTTCGACTACGGCTATGCGCTTACCGTTCACAAGGCGCAGGGTTCGCAATGGAATGATGTCGTGCTCTTCGACGAGAGCTGGGCGTTTCGCGATACCCGGGAACGCTGGCTTTACACTGCGATCACGCGCGCGGCGGAGACGCTGACGATCGTCCGCTGACCCGATCACATCCGGGATCTCGATCACACTCGTGATCCCGGTCGCACCCGCGACCAGATCGCATCTGCTGATCGGGCAGAAGAAAGAGGAGACGGTGGCGGCCGTCGGGGGCGTGATTCAGGCCTGCACGATGCCGAGCAGAACTGCCTTGGCGATGGCCTGGAAGCGGTTGTTGGCGCGGAATTTCAGGATGATTCCGGCCTCCAGGTCACGGGTTTCGTCATGTTTCAGGTCGAGCGCCCGGGCGATGCGCTGGGTGGAATAACCCTCCGCCATCAGTTCCAGGCAACGCCGCTCCTGCGGGGTCAGGCTTGCGCTGTCCTGATTGTCGTTCAGCGGCGGCTCCTCGATGCTGCCGTCGTAATCCAGGAGGTCGCCGACCTGCTGGAGCTGGCGGTGCAGCGTCGACATCTCGGCCGTCAGTTCGCGCTTGCGCACCTGCAGGGCCTCGCGGAAGATCGTCTCGGCCGCTTCCTGCGAATCAGCGTTGCGGAGTTCGTCCATCAGTTCCTGGATGACGGCGATTGGCATGCCTGTATCGCGGCAGACCGTGATCACGGCCATGCGCATCACGTCATCCTGTCCGTAGACCCGCATCAGACCGATGCGGTTGGCTGAAATCAACCCTTTCTCTTCATAGAAATGCAGTGTCCTGTGTGTGACGCCGAATGCGTTTGCCATGTCGGCAATGGGCACCGGACCGTCCGGTAGATCCGGCGGTAGCGCGGCCGAAGGCAGGAACCGATATTTCGATCGGGCCTCCGAAGCGATACCGGCGGTGGCAAACAGGCGTTTGGAACCGTCTGGCATGAACCCTCCTGGGGCATGTTGTTGCACCTCATGCGGTTTTGCCAGTTGCTTCCCATGCGCGGCGAGTGGGGTTTCCTCTAGGCGTTCTTCTCAGTGGGAAAGAAGCAGTACGCGGCGTACTCTACGCGATACGATGTCCACGTTATGCGTGAACGATCTTTTTTATAAGTGCTAAAAATAATCTCTTTTAAATGGGATAGCAACTTTACCGGCATATTTTGCCGGGTTCTTGGGTGTGTTGCACAAAAACATGTGCTGCACTGCGGGATCTCGCGGTCCTCTTCAAAGGTGACGGGATTTACTATCTGCGGTACGCGTGCGGCAAATGCTCAGCGTAATTTCGGTGCCCATCAGCGATTGGCATCGCATCCATTTGTGAATCTCGTTGGCCATCGCGGAGCACTTGGCTTAAAAGCAGGCCTCCCATTTCCGTGACCGATGGATCTCGCCATGCCCGCCAAGCTCTCCGTGAACCTCAACGCCGTCGCCATGCTGCGCAACCGGCGCGACCTGCCCTGGCCGAGCGTCGAAGCGCTCGGGCGTATCGCGCTGAAATCCGGTGCGAGCGGGCTGACGGTGCATCCGCGCCCCGACCAGCGGCACATCCGCTTTTCCGACCTGCCTGTGATCCGCAACCTGATCGACGACGAATTCCCCAAGGCCGAGTTCAATATCGAGGGCTATCCCACAGAGGAATTCTTCGAACTCTGCGCCGGCGCGGCACCCGAGCAGGTGACGCTGGTGCCTGACGATCCCGCCCAGGCGACCTCCGATCACGGCTGGGATTTCCGCAAGCACCAGGCGTTCCTGACCGATGCCGTCGCGCGGCTGAAGACGATGGGATGCCGGGTGTCGCTGTTTGCCGATGGTGACGGGGACGCACAGGCGGTTGAGATCGCCAAGGCGGTCGGCGCCGATCGGATCGAACTCTATACCGGCCCCTATGGCGGTTGCTTCGATGCGCCGGAGCGGGCAGGCCCGATCCTTGAAGCGCTTGGACGGACGGCGGATGCAGCCGTCGCAATCGGCCTTGCCGTCAATGCCGGCCATGATCTGACAGTGGAAAACCTGCCAGCGCTGGTGAAGCGCATTCCCGCTCTTGCCGAGGTTTCGATCGGCCATGGGCTGACCGCCGATGCGCTGGAATACGGCATGGCGGAAACGGTGCGGCGCTTCTGCCGGGCCTGCGGTCAGACGATCTGATCATTGAAGAAAGCCCGCCCCTGATGTGCAAGGCGAGCTTTCCAGGCGGCCTTATCCCGCCTCAGGCGGTCAGAGCCGCCTTGTGTTCGACGAAGAAATCCTTCAGCGGCTGCGGCTGTTTGCCGGTCAGCTTGGTGAAGTCTTCGGTGACGATGTCGAACTTGCCGGCGCGGGTGTTGGCGTCGGCCGAAACCAGCATGTCGGCGACGAAACCGGGAAGGCCGGCGCCGCGCATGCCCTGGCCGAGCTGCTCATCATTGACGTCGATCACCTCGAGCGGCTTGTCGGCGACATCGGAAACGATGGCGGCGATCTGCCGGTTGTTCAGCGATTGCGCGCCGGTCAGCGTATAAGTGACGCTCTCCGAGGTGCCGGAGGCAAGGGCTGCGGCGATCGCCAGCGCGCAGTCGTCACGCGAGATCGTCGAGATCTTGCCGTCACCCGTGGCGCTATACCATTTGCCGCCCTGCAGGTTGTGCGGCATGCCGTGCAGGTAATTGTCGTGATACCAGGCGTCGCGAATGATCGTATGGGCGATGCCGCTTGCCTTGATGGCGTTTTCGCTGCCGAGATGATCGGGCGCGAAGGTGACAAGCGAATTGTCCGGCGCCGGCATTGAGGTGTAGGCGATGTGCTTGACGCCAGCCTTGACGGCCGCTGCAACGGCGCCCTTGTGCTGGGCGAGGCGCTTGCCGGGAGTGTCCAGCGCATCGGTGCTGATGATCAGCAGGCGAGCGACGCCGGCGAAAGCCTGCCCCAGGCCTGCCGCGTCATCGAAATCGGCCTTGCGGGTGACGACGCCCTTCTTTTCGAGTTCGGAGAGCTTTTCCGGGCTGCGTGTCGCCGCGACGATGTTGCCGGGGGCAACCTTGTAGGTCTCGATGAGGTGATGGATGACACGCTGGCCGAGCTGCCCCGCAGCGCCGGTGACCAGGATGATTTCGCTCATACGTCGTTTCCTTCCGTGTTGTGCAGGTAGTCTCGAAAAGAGAGTAACACTAGAATAGGAATTGACTAGGCTGTGTAAAGGAGGCAGTTTTTCAGCTCTACGTTACCAAAAGGGAACCAGCAGATGAGTGGTGCGGTCGTCAGTCTGAAGAACAGGGTGCCGGGGGCGCGGCGCGAGATCGATCTCGCCGGCCTCGATTTCGGCAATTGCCCGGTCAGGGACATGATGCAGCAGATCGGCGGCAAATGGTCGACGTTGCTGCTCGAGGTGCTGGCGGATCGGCCTTATCGCTTCGGCGAGCTGCGGCGGATGATCCCCGATATTTCGCAGCGCATGCTGACGCAGACGCTGCGCGACCTGCAGAGGGATGGTTATATCGACCGCGAGGTATTCCCGACCAAGCCGCCGAGCGTCGAATATTCGATGACCGAACTTGGACGTTCGCTCTACCAACCGCTGTCGCAGCTTCTGAATTGGGCGGAAGCGAACCATGATGCCGTTCGCGCCGCCCGTTCGCATTTCGATTCCGTCAGCGGCTAGTGCCGTTGATAAAAGCGAATTCCGCCTTTCTGGAAACGGAAACAGCAATTATTTGGTTGGCCGCATGAACAGAGCGCGGAACAATTCCTCCGATCTTCGCAAACCTTCGTCGCTCAGAACGACAGACTTGGTCTTGCCTGCGGGATTTGCAATCAGACCCTTCTGATGCAAACGGTCCATCACGCCCCAGTCAAAACCCTTCCAGGCGCGGTCTCCGTCATGTAGCGTCAGCCATAACAATGCGAGTACAGCATCGTCGATTTTTTCTTCGTTTATCTCCATGCCAGAATCCCATGTAAAAAGGCGAAAATTCTGCAGCTCTCAAACGGATGCATACGCTGCTTCCTGGATGTGGGCATCCATAAGTTGGCTCTGTCAAGGTTTTAGACGTTCGATCCTGGATTGATGGCGCCTTACTCACCGCGTCCTTCCGTCAGGAACAGCAGAAAGGCCAGCGCCGGGAAGCAGAAGCCGATCCAGGCCGTCATCGTCCAGCCGCCGGTCGCATAGGCCCAGCCGCCGAGTGCTGAGCCCAGCGCACCGCCGGCAAAGAAGGTCGCCATGAACAGGCCGTTGAGCCGGCTGCGGTGTTCCGGGTTTAGCGCATAGATGGCGCGCTGGCCGCAGACGAGATTGGTGGTCACGCCGAAATCGAGGAGGATCGCCGCTGCCGTCAAAAGCAGCAGCGCGGTGAGCGAGCCGTCTACGGCGAAATGGCTGATCAGGAAGGCGGCCATGCCGAGCAGCATGGCAAGCGTCGAGGCGATCTTTGTCATGCCGCGATCGGCAAGCCGGCCGGCGATCGGCGAAGCGACGGCGCCGGCAGCACCTGCGAGGGCGAAGAGGGCAATGCCGTTCTGCGTCAGGCCGAAGGCCGGGCTTGCGAGCAGCAGCGGCGTCGTCGTCCAGAACAGGCTGAAGGCACCGAACATGCCGGCCTGATAGAGCGCCCGGCGCTGCAGCACGCGGGAGGTGAGCGCCAGATGGCCCATAGAAGCGAGCAACTCGCCATAGCGCAGCTTCGTCTTCGGCACGCGAACCGGCAGGTTGATGCGCAAGACGACGGCGAGCACGAGCATGAGCGCTGCGGTGACGTAATAGACCACGTGCCAGGAGGAGGCCTCGGCGACGAAGCTTGCGAAGGGGCGGGCGAGCATGATGCCGCAGAGCAGGCCGCTCATGACGTTGCCGACGACCTGGCCGCGCGTGGCATCCGGCGCCATGTTGGCAGCGAAAGGAACCAGGACCTGAACTGCGACAGATGAAAGACCAATAGAGAGCGAAGCGACGAGGAAGGCCGTGGGCGTCGACGACAGCGCCGCGCCGATGAGCGCAACGGCGGAGACGGCGATCAGCATCAACACCAGACGGCGGTTTTCGGTGAGATCGCCGAGCGGCACGATCAGCAGCAGGCCGAGGCCGTAGCCGATCTGCGTCAACGTGACGATCAGGCCGGTGGCGGCAGGCGTGAAGCCGAGATCGGCACTGATCGGACCGGCCAGCGGCTGGCCATAGTAGAGATTGGCGGCCACCAGCCCGCAGGCGGCGGCGAAAAGGAAGGTTAGCCAGGGGGATAGCGCCCTGGGAATGGCCTTATCCGGCGTGGTGGCTGAAATGCTCATCAGAAACTCCGGTATTCAAAGATTGAAAGGATTGAATGCAAAAATGCTGGCTGCGGCCACCCGATCCTTGACCGAATGCCGGTATTTCTCTCGTCCACGGTGTGGACTGTTCAGGTCACGAGCTTCATCGCGGCCTCGGCCGCGGACTGCATCTCTTCCCTGCTGCGCCCTGTTTTGCCGATGACGCGCAGGCCTTTGGTAAAGCAGAGGAAGGCGAGGGCGGCGGCATCCGGGTCTGCCGTCTTCGGAATGCTGCCGTCTTCCTGGCCGATGCGGATGAGATCGGCCATCAGCTTTTCGTCCGCGGTAAAGGCAGTCACGACGTGGGCAGCGGCTTCCTCGTCAAGCAGGGCGAAGTCGTTGGCGCCGCCGACGACGAGACAGCCTTTGCGGCCGGCCTCGCCATAGGAGAGCTCGGTATAATACATCACCATCTGGAAGACCTTCTCGCGACCGGTCTTCGCAGACGCGATCATCGCTTCCAGACGCCGTCGGCCGAGTTTTCGATAATGGGCGAAAGCAGCAAGAAAGATGCCGCGCTTATCCTTGAATGCCTTGTAGATGCTCCCCGAAGCAAGGCCCATTGCTTCGGTCAACTCGCTGATGGAGGTGGCGTGATAGCCGCGTTCGGAAAAGACGCGGAGCGCCGCATCCAGTGCTGCGTCCATATCGAACTCGCGCGGACGGCCACGGCTGCGGGTCTTTGCTTCTGGTGTGAGATTGGCAACGGTCATTGCGCCTAATTAGGGAATGAACGTTTCCAAATCAAGTGAAATTTCTGCGACGCAGCAAATTCAGAGATCGAGCACCCAGTTCTGGCCGTTCGCTTCGGGGCCGAACATGCGATGTCTCTCCTCGGAGACAAGTCGGAGACCCGCCTTGACGTAGATGGCGCGGGCGGTCTCCAGCATATCGTTGGTCCAGAGCGAAAGCTCGCGGTAGCCCTTCTGTTTTGAGAAGCGGATGCATTCATCGACCAGCAGCTTGCCGAGACCGAGGCCGCGGGCTGATTTGTCGACATAGAGCAGGCGGAGCTTGGCGACGCCGTCGCCGCCATTGGTGACGAGGACCGAACCGACATTGACCCCGCCGCGCTCGGCGATCCAGCAATATTCTTTGACCGGATCGAAATTGGCGAGGAATTTGCCGGCGACCTCGGCGACCAGCGCCTCGAAGCGCAGATCCCAGCCATATTCCTCGGCATAGAAGCGGCCCTGGCTCTGGACAATCCAGCCTATATCGCCGGCCCGGTGAGCGCGGATGATTGCCGGCGCAGGTTTTGCCGCCGGGTCGAGCAGGGCGCGGATCGTGCACATGGCGGAGACGGCCGCCTCCGGCTCGCCGCTCGCCAGGCGGTCGAAACGGGCGGCGATCTGCGCATTGGAGCGCCGGCCGAGTTCCTCGAACGTCCCGCGTCCCTGGTCAGTGACAATGATGACCTGGCTGCGAAGATCGGCCGGATCGGGGCTGGTCTCGATCAACCCCTCGGCGCGGAAACGCTTGAGGATGCGGCTGAGATAGGCCGGGTCGAGCTGCAGGTCGCGGACAAGGGCGGCGGCGGTGACGCCRTCATGCGAGCCGACCTCGAAGAGGATGCGGGCATCCGTCAGCGTGAAGGGGGTGTCGAGATAGGCCTTGTTCAAGAGGCCGAGGAAGTTCGTATAGAACCGGTTGAAATCGCGAGCGGTTTCGAGGAGGGCGATATCGGGCATGGCAAGAATCTCCAGATGGAGATTCTTGCGAGACGAAGTCGGCCAACTCCTCCTTCGTCATGCTCGGGCTGTCCCGAGCATCTGCGTCCCGTCGATACGTGGCAGATCCTCGGCACAAGGCCGAGGATGACGCCGAGGAGAGAACGAGGTGTCAGCAAACTGGCAAAAATCTCCGAACAGAGACTTTGTCGTGCATTTAGTTGACTGGGTCAACTAAATTGTCCGTAGGCCTTCAGGCCGCTTCCTCTTCTGCCTCTTCGTCTGCACCGAGCGCGAAATCGACCGCCGCCCGCGCATGGATCGCGGTGGTGTCGAAGCCCGGCAACGGCAGGTGGTCGGGATCGAGGATCAGACAGATTTCGGTGCAGCCGAGGATGATGCTGTCGGCGCCGTTATTGATGGCGCGTGATATCACCGCCATCAGCTTGTCGCGCGAACTGTCGAGCACCTTGCCGGCGCAGAGCTCGTTGAAGATGATGTCGTGCACGGTGGTGCGGTCGCCGGCATCGGGCACCATGATGTCGAGGCCTAGGCCCTTCATGCGGTCGCCGTAGAAGCCGTGCTCCATCGTGTAGCGGGTGGCAAGCAGCAGCGGGCGCTTGCGGCCGCTCGCATGCAGCGATTTTGCCGTCTCGTCGATGATGTGGATCAGCGGCACGGAGATCTTGTCTGCGACCTTGTCGGCGATCAGGTGCATGGTGTTGGTGCAGATGAGGATGCAGCGGGCGCCGGCGATCTGCAGGCGCAGCGCCACGTCGCCGAGGCGCGAGGCGGCCATATCCCAGTCGCCGGCCTTCTGGAGCGCGACGATCTCTTCGAAATTGACCGAATGCAGGATGAGTTCAGCCGAGGCGAGGCCACCCTTGCGGTCGCGCACCATCTCGTTGACGAGGCGATAATAGACCGCCGAACTTTCGAAACTCATGCCGCCGATCAGTCCGATCATTTCCATTTCTTCAAGCTCCCATGCTTCTCAACTGTCGGGAATGATGCCGCGATTCCGGCGCGACGTGTTTGCGTTGTTTGTCATCTCTGTGAAATACGTGATATTATTTTGCGTGGTTTTACGAGTTTATGCAAAAATTCGGCGAGAGGTTCAGTTTAGACACATGCTTGACGATCGCGATAGGCGCATTCTCGACATGCTGCAGAAGGATGCAGGCATATCCGTGACCGATCTTGCCGAGCGTGTGGCGCTTTCGGTGTCGGCCTGTTCCCGGCGCATCCAGCGGCTGGAGGAGAGCGGCCATATCGCCCGGCGGATCATCGTGCTCGACCGGGAAAAAATGGGCGTACCGACGACGGTCTTCGCACTCATCAAGACGGCGCACCATTCCGACGACTGGACGGAGACCTTCCGCAGGATCATCAGCGACATTCCGGAGATCGTCGAGGCGCACCGGCTKACCGGCAATCACGATTACATCCTGAAGATCGTCCTGCCGCGCGTCGAGCACTACGATGTGATCTACAAGCAGATCGTTCGCCGGCTCGAACTCTTTGATGTCTCCGCGTCGATTTCGATGGAAGAATTGAAACATGGAATGGCGATACCCGTGGGCTATGCCGATTGAGTCGGTTCCACCGACCGGGATGCAGGGGAGGTATGCCGAAACGGCGGTTGCAACCATCGCGGCGAAGGCCACATTGGCTTTGAGCGAAATGGCGCAAAGGGGTAGGTCATGAGCGATCATCATGTCGTCGTTGTCGGCGGCGGTTTCGGTGGACTGCAGCTCGTCAACGGCTTGAAAGGCGCGGGTGTCAGGATCACGCTGGTCGACCGGCGCAATCACCATCTCTTCCAGCCGCTGCTCTATCAGGTGGCGACCACCATTCTGTCCACCTCCGAGATCGCCTGGCCGATCCGTCGTCTCTATGCCGACCGGCCTGACGTGACCGTGCTGCTCGGCGAGGTCACGGGCGTCGACAGCGGCGCCAAGACGGTTTCCCTACGCAACGGCATGACTCTCAGTTATGACACGCTGGTGCTGGCGACCGGGGCGACGCATGCCTATTTCGGCCATGACGAATGGGAGCCGGTGGCGCCGGGCCTGAAGACGCTGGAGGACGCGACGACGATTCGCCGGCGCGTGCTGCTCGCCTTCGAGCGAGCGGAGATGGAGAGCGATCCCGCCGTGCGCGACGCGCTGCTGACCTTCACCATCGTCGGGGCCGGGCCGACCGGCGTCGAGTTGGCCGGCATCATTGCCGAGCTCGCGCATTTCACGCTGCCCAAGGAGTTCCGCAACATCGACACGCGCAAGACCCGCGTCGTGCTGGTCGAGGCCGGCCCGCGGGTGCTGCCGACCTTCGCCGAAGAGCTTTCGGCCTATGCGCAGAAGGCGCTGGAGAAGCTCGGGGTCGAGATCCATCTCGGCAAGCCGGTGACCGAGTGCACCGCCGACGGCGTGAAGATCGGCGAGACCTTCGTTGCCAGCCGGACGATCGTCTGGGCAGCCGGCGTCACCGCCTCGCCGGCGGCGCAGTGGCTGGGTGTTACGGCCGACCGGGCAGGGCGCGTCGTGGTCGAGAAAGATCTCAGCGCGCCGGGGCTGCCCGAGGTCTTCGTCGTCGGCGATACCGCATCGGTCATGCGCGAGGACGGCAAGCCGGTGCCGGGCATTGCGCCCGCCGCCAAGCAGCAGGGCGGATACGTCGCCAAGGTGATCCGCGCCCGCATATCCGGCAAGCCGGCGCCGGCGCCCTTCCGCTACTGGCATCAGGGCAGCTTGGCGACGATCGGCAAGAGTGCTGCGATCATCGATTTCGGCCGGATCAAGCTGAAGGGCTGGCTCGCCTGGTGGATCTGGGGACTTGCCCATATCTACTTCCTGATCGGCACCCGCTCGCGCTTCTCCGTCGCCTGGAGCTGGCTGTGGATCTATCTGAGCGGCCAGCACAGCGCCCGGCTAATCACCCAGCGAGAGACGATGCGGGAGGAGGGGTAACTCTTCTCCCGTCCTTCAGAGGCCAAGCCTCGAAGCAGCGATGTAGCCAAACTTGACATATCTTCGGATCCGCCCTTAGGGTTTGCCCCGCGTCTTCCGAAAACCACCAGGGTTACGCATCCAGCCGTAGCTACAGCGAGTAGAGGTTCCAATGCGCCGATTCACTTCTCACGAAAATCACATTCGAAATTCTGAGAAGTTGGTGGTTCATGCGCACTTTGAATCTGGGCATCCTCGCCCATGTGGATGCAGGCAAGACTAGCCTTACCGAAAGACTGCTTTTTGACGCCGGCGTCATCGACAAGCTCGGCAGCGTCGATACCGGCAATACACAGACGGACACTCTCGAACTCGAACGGCAACGTGGCATCACGATCAGAGCCGCGGTGGTGTCGTTCACGATCGGCGACAGGATCGTCAATCTCATCGACACGCCCGGTCACCCGGATTTCATTGCCGAGGTCGAGCGGGTGCTCGGATTGCTGGATGCCGCTGTCGTCGTCGTTTCGGCGGTCGAAGGCGTACAGGCCCAGTCGCGGGTGCTGGTGCGGGCGCTGCGGCGGCTTGGCGTTCCCTTCATCTTCTTCGTCAACAAGGTCGATCGTCTCGGTGCGCAATATGAGGACGTGCTGAAGGCTCTTGCCGCCCAATTGCCGGTTCGCCCCATCGCCATGTCGTCCGTCATCGATGCCGGCAGCAGGCTTGCCAGGGTGGAGGCGTTGGCTCCCGGATGCGAGCCACTTTTCACGCCGCTCTGCGAGGCACTGGCTGAGAATGACGAGGCGCTGCTGGACGACTACGTCTTGGCGCCCGATCGCCTGACGGCGGATAGGCTTGGACGCTGCCTGAGCGATCAGGTCGCGAGCGGTCTGGTGCATCCAGTCTTTGCAGGTGCGGCAACGACCGGCGTCGGCGTGCCGGCCCTGACATCGGCCATTGCGACGATATTGCCCGGCCGGCGCCTCGATCCGGATGGGCCGATTGCCGGAAAAATCTTCAAGATCGAACGCGGCTGGGGCGGTGAAAAACTGTCCTATATGTACCTGACGTCAGGCACGGTCCGGCTCCGGCAATATGTGGATTTGGCCAAAGGCCCGGAACGAGTGACCGCGATCGAGGTTTGCGAGGCCGGCCAGGTTCATGGCGCCGCAAGCTTTCGCGCCGGGCAGATCGCGCGCGTAAGCGGCCTTGCCGGCGCCCGTATCGGGGATGCGGTGGGCGGCGACCTGCTCGCGGGCGGGCGGTCGCAGTTTGCCCCGCCCAGCCTCGAAACCCGCGTCCTTGCCCGAAGGCCCTCCGACAAGGCGGCGCTCTGGCTGGCGCTGAATCAGATGGCCGAGCAGGATCCGTTGATCAATCTGCGCCGGAACGATGATGCCGACGACATCTTCGTATCGCTCTATGGCGAGGTGCAGAAGGAGGTCGTCCAATCGACCCTGCTGACGGATTTCGGTCTCGAGGCTGCGTTCGAGGAAAGCACGGTCATCTTAGTGGAGAGGCTTGCGGGAACCGGCGAAGGCCTGCAGATCCTCTTCAAGGAGCCCAATCCATTTCTCGCTACCGTCGGTCTACGCGTCGAACCGCGTAGAGAAGGCGCAGGCAACAGCTTTGCGCTTAATGTGGACGTGGGCCAGATGCCCGCCAGCTTTTACAGGGCAGTCGAAGAAACCGTGTTCGAAACGCTGAAGCAGGGCGTTTTCGGCTGGCAGATCATCGATTGCCACGTCGCTATGACGGCGGCCCGGCACAGTTCGCCCGCAAGCACCGCCGCCGATTTCCGGCAGCTGACGCCTTGGGTGCTCGCAGATGCACTGTCGGCCGCACAAACCGTCCTATGCGAACCGATCGACCGCTTTCATCTCGAAGCGCCCGCGGAGAGCTTGAGCGGCTTGCTGACCCTGCTTGCGAAATCTGCCGCGACGATGACGGATTCCGTGATTGCCGACGGCATGGCCCGGCTGGAAGGCACCATGGCATCCGCGATGATCCAGAGCGTCCAGCAGCAATTGCCGGGCCTGACCAGCGGAGCGGGGACCATGGAAACCTCTTTCGACCATCATGCCCCGATGGCCGGCCCGCCGCGTTCGCGCCAGCGTTCAGGCCCTGATCCGTTCAAACCAGTCGAATATCTGCTGCGGCTGCAGTCCACGAGAGCCTCAGCATGAGGTGCGGAGGCCGAAGGTCGAAGCCTCGAAGCACGGGGCGGGCGCTCCGACGTGGCGGGCAGGAACGGCGTTTGCGGGTGATGCTTCGAGGCTTCGCCCTAAGGGCTACGCGCCTCAGCATGAGGACGGATGGAGGATGCCGTTATCAAATAGGCGGCTCTCGCGAGCCGCCTCTCGTTTTCTCAGGCTGCCAGCGAGGCGATGTCGATGACGAAGCGGTAGCGGACGTCGCTTTTCAGGACGCGTTCATAGGCTTCGTTGACCTGCTGGATGTTGATCTTCTCGATCTCGGAGACGATGTTGTGCTCGCCGCAGAAGTCGAGCATTTCCTGGGTTTCCTTGATCGAGCCGATCATCGAGCCTGATATGCTCTTGCGGCCGGGGATGATCGAGAACGCATGCACGGGGATCGGGTTTTCCGGCGCGCCGACCACCACGAAGGAACCATCCACCTTCAGGAGGCCGAGATAGGCATTCCAGTCGATCTCGGCGCTGACGGTGCAGATGATCAAGTCGAAAGTGCCGGCGAGCTTCGTGAAGGTTTCCGGGTCGTTGGTGGCGTAATATTCCTTGGCGCCGAGCTTCAGCCCATCTTCCTTCTTGGAAAGGCTCTGGGACAGAACGGTGATATCGGCGCCCATGGCGGCGCCGAGCTTGACGCCCATGTGGCCGAGGCCGCCCATGCCGACGATCGCGACCTTCTTGCCGGGGCCGGCATTCCAGTGGCGCAGCGGCGAGTAGAGCGTGATGCCGGCGCAGAGCAGCGGCGCGGAGGCGTCGAGCGGCAGATTGTCCGGAATGGACATGACATAGCCTTCCCTGACGACGATCGAGTCGGAATAGCCGCCCTGGGTCCGTGTCTTGCGGTCGGCTTCGAAGTCATTGTAGGTGCCGGCGAGCCCCGGCATATACTGTTCCCGATCGAGGTCGCGCTCGGCGCAGCCGATGCAGGAATCGACGAAGCAGCCGACGCCGACGCGATCGCCGACCTTGAATTTGGTCACATCAGAACCGACGGCCGAGACGATCCCGGCGATCTCATGGCCTGGCACGATCGGATAAACGGCGTTCTTCCATTCGTTGCGGACAGTGTGGATGTCCGAATGGCAGATGCCGGCAAACTTGATGTCGATAACGACGTCGTCGGGGTTCGGGTTACGGCGTTCGAAGGTGAAAGGGGTCAGCGGCTTGGAAGCGTCGGTCGCGGCGTAGCCTCTTGCAATAGGCATGGGAACCATCCTTTTCGATTGTGGTGGGGGTTGAAAGAGATGGTGGACTATTGCCCGGAACTGCGTCAGAGGGTTAGAGCGATCCTCTCAGCTTTTTGCACGATCCTGCAAAAGTGAGGCGCCGGCCTGTTTGCGAAATGGCCAAGGCACTCTAGATAAGAGCGGTATCGCCGGCGTCAGACAGTTGACAGAAAGAGTTGCCGCATGACTTTGCCTTTCAGCCCCTATCAGGAAATTGTCGATATCGCGATGCGCTTCGCGGCTGGTGACGGCGAGTTCGCGACTGATATCGGCAATCTTCACATCAGCCGTCGGTCCAAGCCCAGCGATCCGCTGCATAGCAGCTACCGCCCCTGTTTTGCCTTTGTACTGCAGGGCGCCAAGAGCTTGCGCCTCGGCACTGAACTTATCAGCTACGGGACTGGGGACTATCTGCTGACCTCGCTCGACCTGCCGGTCGCCTGGCGCGTCACGGAGGCGAGCCCTGAGGTTCCGCATCTCTGCCTGGGGCTGGCAATCGATTCCGAAAAGCTGCTGGAGTTGCTCAGCCGGATCGATATTCCGCGCCCAGCCGCCGATACTGACGGACAGCGCGGGATGGCGGTGAACGTCGCTCCGCCGGAGCTCCTGGATGCTGCCGTCCGCCTTCTGCGCTTGCTCGATCGTCCAGGCGACATTCCTGCCATGGCGCCGCTGATCGAGCAGGAAATCCTCTACCGGGTGCTGACCGGGCCGGATGGCGCGCGGCTGATCAATATTGCCACTGCAGACAGCCACAGCAACAGGGTCGCGCGCGCCGTCGCATGGCTGAAGGAGAATTTCGCGCGGCCACTGCGCATCGAAGACCTTGCCGACCGCGTCAGCATGAGCGTGTCGTCCTTCCATCATCACTTTAAATCGGTCACGGCGATGACGCCGGTGCAGTATCAGAAGCAGCTTCGCCTGCACGAGGCACGCCGTCTGATGCTCGTGGAGCGCCTCGATGCGGGCACGGCCGGCCACCGCGTCGGTTATCTAAGCCCGTCGCAGTTCAGCCGTGAATACAGCCGCCTCTACGGCGCCTCGCCGGCCCGTGATGTCGACGGCGCCCGTGATGTCGACGGCGCCCGCGACGTCATGGCGGCGGAATAGAGCAGCGCACGTCTGGAAGCCATGTATTGTCGAGTTTTGTCGTCTGATCGGTCGAAGCAAGCTACAGTCCGATGGCTGCGGAGGGAGAGGTGGCCCTGCGACAGGCATCCAATCGTTAAAGGATGTTTGACCTTTCGTCGCTAGTCTGGCGCCAAACATCAAGCAGGCACCGACGTCAGCATGACGCAAGTACCCTTTCTTTCCATCGTCGCGCCTTGTCACAACGAGGAAGAAGGGCTGCGCGAGTTCTGCCGCCGCTCCGCCGCTGCGGCTCATAGCGTTGCCGGCGATGCCTTCGAGCTCATTCTCGTCGATGACGGCTCGTCCGACCGCACCTGGGAGATCATTTCGARCCTGGCGGCTGATGTGCCGCAGGTGCTCGGTATTCGTCTTCTGCGCAATCATGGCCACCAGCTGGCATCGACGGCGGGTCTTGCCGCATCGCGGGGCGAGCGCGTGCTTTTGATCGATGCCGATCTTCAGGATCCGCCCGAGCTGCTTTTGATGATGATGCCGATCATGGAGCGCGGCGCCGACGTTGTTTACGGCCAGCGTACGCGCCGCCAGGGCGAAACCTGGTTCAAACTCGCCTCCGCTTCGCTTTTCTATCGCACTCTGTCCAAGCTGGCTTCCGTGACCATCCCGCGCGATACCGGTGATTTCCGGCTGATGCGCCGGCGTGTCGTCGATATCCTGCTGGCGATGCCGGAGCGCGATCGCTTTATCCGTGGCATGGTTAGCTGGATCGGCGGCAGGCAGGTGGCTCTTCCCTACGAGCGTGACGCCCGTTTTGCCGGCACGACGAAATATCCTCTGCGCAAGATGATCAATTTTGCCCTGGATGCGATCACCAGCTTTTCAACGACACCGCTGCGTATAGCCACATGGCTTGGCATGATGAGCGCGGGCGTCGCGATCGCATTGCTCGTCTACACCTTCGTTCGCTGGCTGCAGGGCGAGACGGTGACCGGCTGGTCGTCGATCATGGCCGCGGTCAGCGCCTTCAGCGCCATCCAGCTGATCTGCATCGGCATCATCGGCGAGTATCTCGGCCGTCTGGTGCAGGAGAGCAAGAGGCGGCCGATGTTCATGGTCGAGACGATCGTGCGCGGCAGTGAACACGCGGAACTGTCGATCGCTTTCTCGGAGATGAGCGCCAGCGACAGGCGCACGGCGCTGGATGTGGCCTTTGCATCCGAAGAGCCGCCGCGCTCGCAAAAGAACAGCCGGATCGGATAATGGACCGGATTGCCGCTCCTGCTGTGGCCGCAGCCGGGCCTGAGAAATTGATTGCCAGACAGGACTCCACCGTTGCGATCGTCGCTTTCGTCGGACTTGCCGCGGCTTTGGTTCTCCTGTTTCCCTTTCCGCCAATTCTCGATTACCCCAATCACTACGCCCGTATCTGGCTCCTTTCGGGCGGGATCGGCGAGCAGCCGTTTCCTGAGATCTATGCGGTCGATTGGAACCGCACCTTCACCAATGTCGGGATCGACGTTCTAGCCACCTGGCTGGGGCCGCTTGTCGGTGCCGACAGGCTTGCGCGGGCTTTGCTTTTCCTGGCGATCGTGCTGCCGCCACTGGGCGCGATCGGCCTGCACCGCGCGCTTTTCGGTGGCCGGCACCACTGGCAGACCGCCATGCTGTCACTTAGCTGGTGCGCCACCATGATCGGCGGCTTCATCAACTTCCAGATCGGCCTCGGCATGGCGCTCGGCTTTGCCTGCATCGATCTCCGGCTGCAGGGTAGAAATCCCGCCCTGGTCTTTGCCTGGCGGCTCGCCGCCGCGCTGCTGCTGACGCTGATGCATCTCTTCGCGCTTGGCTTCTATATGGCGATCGTCTGCGGCCTCGAATTTTCCTGGCGCATCGATATAGTGCGATCGAAGGCGGGTCTGATGCGGCTCGCCGGCCGGTTGGCGCTGGCGCTTGGCGCCTGCTTCCTGCCGCCGCTGGCGCTCTATCTCCATACGGCGGCTTTGCCCAACGCCGGTGGCAACGGCCTTGACCTTGCCTGGAACGACGGCATCGTCCTGATCGTCCTGAACCTGCTCTCCGCCATCACGACCTATGTTCCGGTGGTGGATGTCGTGCTGGTTCTGCCACTGATCCTCATCTGCACACGTGCCGTCCGCGCGGGCGATATCCGCATGCATGCCGGGCTTGCCGTCGCCGCCTGCGGCCTGCTGCTTCTATCCTGTGTTTCGCCTCGCCACATGCTCGGCACCGGATGGATCAGTTGGCGCTTTCCGATCATGACGGCGCTCGTCGCCATGGCGATGGTGTGCCCCTTCGCCAATCTCACGCGCCGGCAGGCGATGCTGCTGGCGCTCATCATCAATCTCGCGGTCTTCGGCCGCACCGGCTGGGTCGGCTGGAACTGGTGGCTGGCACAGAAGGACGTTGCCGCCGTCGAGAGTGTGCTCAAGAAGGTGCCGGCCGGCGCGGCCGTGCTGCCTTTGGGACACGAACCCGAGACGGTGAACAGTCTTGCCCACTCCAACCGGCATTTTGCCTGGGGACTGGATACTTTCCGGCACCTGCCGACGCTTGCCGTGCCGTTCTCGCATGCCTTCGTGCCGACGCTCTTCACCGCAAAAGGCAAGCAGCCGCTATCGGTTCTGTCGCCATGGTCTGAGATCGCGGTCCCCGAGGGCAATCTGCTGTCGATCGGCGTGCTGTCATGCCCGGCAATGATGCAGGAATATAGAAACTTTACGCCTTATCTGTCGGACTGGCGCAGACGTTTCGATTTCGTCCTCGTCGCCAACGCCGATATCCCCGACCGCTATGTCGGCACCTTGATGCCGGCGGGCCTGACGCTGGTCGAGGATGCTGGTTTCGCGAAGCTTTACGCGATCGACAAGGCGATGCCGGCAGAGCCTCTCTTGATCCCCGCTGGTTGCGCTACGGGGTCATAGGCTGCGGCTCTTCGCGGATCAACTGCCTCCGGACGATTGGCTCATGATCGCGGCCGCCATCCGGTATTCGGGTGATGGGTTGGTCAGCCGGGGAATTTCAGCGCCTTGTCGGCACGGCATTTGGCGAGCTTTAGCTGGCGGAAGGAGAGGATGCGGGTGATGCGGTCCTTGCCATCAGTTTCCACACTCATGCACGCGCAGGCATAGCCGTAATTGCCGTTGGTCCTGACATAATCATGTTCGGAGATGTCGGAGATCAACTCCATGCCTTCCACCTCGCCGGCATCGTCGCCCTCGGTCATGATCGTCCAGGTGTTCTCCGCGTCCTCCAGCCACCAGTTGGCGGGCGTCGGATTCTCGATCCAGCCGCAGCGCGTTTCGGCGGCCTGTGCGATTGCGGCGATGGCGAGAGCTGCGGTGATGACTGCGGCGGCTATCTGGTATTTCATCGACTTTTCCTCGTCGCCAGATTTTAATTGTTGATCGCGATGATCGCCCAGTGGCTCGCCTCGCAGGCGTTGTCCTCGCAGATCGCGCCCATCCAGACGGCGCCGCCGGCGAGCATGACGCCGTCGCTATTGACGAAGAGGTCCTCGTATTGCTGGCGCCCGACGGCGCTGCGCGTTTCCGGCGTCACGAGATCGTCGAAATTGTCGATGAAATCCTCAGCGTTCTCGACGTCGTAGGTCTCGCCGTTGGCCTTGACCGTCAGCGGGTATTCGGCAAGGCCGGCGATGGTCTCGGCGTCGCCTGAGCGCATCGCCCGAACAAGTTGGCGCAGCGGCCGGTCGAAGCTTGCGGCATCGCCGTGCAGTTCCTCGATGCGGTCATAGACGTCGCTGTCGGACTGCGCGAGAGCGCTTGAGCCGCCAAGGAGAATTGCTCCGAGCAGGAGAAGAGCTGCAGACAGGCGTGACATCGAAGCCTCCGGGCAAATGGCGTAGCGCGACATTATGCGATCGCCGAGGATTCGCGCCTATCCAATTCTGGTGTTTCATCGCGGTTTCCCGTATTAAAAAAATCTATCTGGACTTCTTGACGACCTGATCGGTTTATCGCATAAACCTCACGAACCGTACCGTACGGTACGTATATGGGAGCCATGATCGTGTCCGTCGATACCGCAGAGCCGAGCGAATTTTCGCCGCGCCAGAACGCCGTTCTGGAGCAGGCGCTGCAGTTGCTCGTCGATGGCGGCGAGAAGGCGCTGACGACTTCGGGCGTTGCGCGCGCCGCCAATTGTTCGAAGGAAAGCCTCTATAAGTGGTTTGGTGATCGCGACGGGCTGCTGTCTGCGATGATCGCCTATCAGGCAAGCAAGGTGCGCACCTTCGAACGCAACGGCGAGCGGCTGACGGCGGCGAGCCTGCACGACCATGTCGTCATTTTTGCGCGTGACTTGCTGGAAGTGCTCGCCGGCGACGTCTCGCTGGCCCTGAACCGGCTGGCGATCGGCCAGTCGAACCGCGACGGCTCGAAACTCGGCAAGCTGCTGCTCGAGCGCGGCCGCCGCCAGATCGACCGGCGCGCCATGGCGCTGATCGATGCCGGGAAGAGGGCAGGGCTCCTGCGTTTTTCCGATGCCGACGAGGCTTATCACACGCTTTACGGCCTTGTTGTTTCCGACCTGCATGTGCGCATGCTGCTCGGCGAACCGGGCCTCAAGGATACCGCACGCCAGGCGGAGAGGGCGGTCACCGCCTTCCTCAGGCTCTATGGCACGGACAAGGTTCTGGCGGAGATGCCGGTTCTCGGCTGATTCCGCTTTAATGACAGTCAACAAGACAAGCAAAGGGAAGGAACTTCAAATGCGCGTCTATTACGATCGTGATGCCGATCTCAACCTCATCAAGTCCAAGAAGGTCGCCATCATCGGCTACGGTTCGCAGGGCCGTGCCCATGCGCTGAACCTCAAGGACAGCGGCGCCCAGAACGTCGTCATCGCGCTGAAGGCCGGTTCGCCGACCGTCAAGAAGGCCGAAGCCGATGGCTTCAAGGTCATGACGGTTGCCGAAGCTGCCGCCTGGGCAGACCTGATGATGATGGCCACCCCGGACGAACTGCAGGCCGACATCTACAAGGCTGACATCGCCGGCAACATCCGTGACGGCGCGGCAATCGCCTTCGCTCACGGCCTCAACGTTCATTTTGGCCTCATCGAGCCGAAGGCTTCGGTCGACGTCGTCATGATCGCACCGAAGGGCCCGGGCCACACGGTTCGCGGCGAATACCAGAAGGGCGGCGGCGTTCCCTGCCTCGTTGCCGTTCACCAGAACGCGTCCGGCAATGCGCTTGAACTTGCTCTCTCCTACGCCTGCGGCGTCGGCGGCGGCCGTTCGGGCATCATCGAAACTAACTTCCGCGAAGAGTGCGAAACCGACCTCTTCGGCGAACAGGTCGTTCTCTGCGGCGGTCTGGTCGAGCTCATCCGCGCCGGTTTCGAAACGCTGGTTGAAGCCGGTTACGCTCCTGAGATGGCCTATTTCGAGTGCCTGCACGAAGTGAAGCTGATCGTCGACCTGATCTATGAAGGCGGGATCGCCAACATGAACTACTCGATCTCGAACACGGCCGAGTGGGGCGAATATGTCTCCGGTCCGCGCATCATCACCGCCGAGACCAAGGCCGAGATGAAGCGCGTCCTCAAGGACATCCAGACCGGCAAGTTCACGTCCGATTGGATGCAGGAATACCGCGCCGGCGGCTCGCGCTTCAAGGGCATCCGCCGCCTGAACGACAGCCACCAGATCGAGGAAGTCGGCGCCAAGCTGCGCGGCATGATGCCCTGGATCGGCAAGAACAAGCTGGTCGACAAGTCGGTCAACTAAGCACTTTCTGTGCTGTTGCAGTTTAAGGCCGGGGCGAAAGCTCCGGCCTTTACCGTTCTGCGCTGACGGTCAGCCAGCGGGTTGGCTTGCCGTCGTAGCCGCCGCCGTCGCTCTCGCTGATGGCGATGTTCCGCCAGCCGCCTTTCGTCAAAAGCTCCGACAGCCATTCGGCGGAGGGGTAGTTGTAATAACGACCGAAGCCGTCATGGCCTTCCGCATCGCCTGCCTTGAAGGTCGCATGAATGATGCCGCCCGTCCTCAGGGCGCGCCGGATGCGGGCGAAGACATCGGGCAGCTCGGGCCTCGGGACGTGGAGTAGGCTTGCCTGCGCCCAGACTCCGTCGAAGGCGCTGTCGGCGTCGAGCTCTTGGAACAGCATGACCCTGACCGGCCTGCCGATCAGCGCTTCGGCCTGTCTTGCAAGCTCGGCCGAGCCATCCGTCGGCATAACGTCGAAACCCTGCGACAGCATGTAGGCGCTGTCCTGCCCGCCGCCGCAGCCGAGTTCGAGGATTGCAGCACCCGGGGCAAGACCAGCGAGGAAGGCATCGAGCCGCTGCTTCGGCAGGCTGCGCGCCCGGTTGGCATATGTCTCGGCATTTTCCTCATAGAAGGCGGAGGTGCGCTCAAGAGGCATGCTGTTCGGCCGATCGGGGGCGTCGGTTGGATTGAAGATGTCTTTCGGGAAGCCGGTCCGCGTCGATGATGTCAATGACGACAATCCCTTCCGATGTCACCCGGTAGAAGGCGACGTGGCGCATATGGAGGAGGCGGCGAAGGCCAGCGCCGAGTTCGTCGCACTCTTCTCCCATGGAGGGAGCGTGGGAAAGAAGCACGAAAATCCTGTCCCAGTCGAGAAGATAGGCGTCTGCCTGCGCCTCGCCGAAGTTGAGGCAAGCATATTCGTCGATGCCTGATAGCACGGCGTCCGCGATTCGGGTCAGCCTATAGGTTATTGTCACGCAGCTTCGCCTTCGTTTCCGACAGGATGTCGGGAATGCGTCGATCGCTCGGGCCGCTTTCCTCAGCCTGTCTCAGGATGTTGCGCAGTTCTTCGTCGTCAAGTTTGTGATGGAGCTGATCCTTCAGAATGAGCTCTGCCAGGAATGCGTCAGCACTGCTGTATCTGCCGCTTGCGACACGGTTTTCGACGTATTCCGCCAGATTATCCGGAAGCGAGATCGTCATTTTCGCCATTGGATTCGGTGCCGCCCGCCCATGCCGGTTTTCAGCCATTTCAGATGCCAGATTACCATTTCCCAGTTTGTGATAGAAGCGTTGTGCTGCGCCGTCGAGGGCTTGGGTCACATGCGGATCAGTCTTTTTATCGATGTGGACGGCGCATTCGAGATCCTTGAAATGGCGTCGCAAGTCAGGATATCGGCATCATGGCGCTCCGCGGTCGCAGAAATGATCGCGTCGGTGGTGGCGAGTTTATGAGTTGCCGCGGCGAGGGCGGAATAGATCGCCGGCCCGACGGCTTTGCGGGCGAGGCGGAGAGCGGCGCGCCCCCACCATGTCGGTGCTGACGCCGCCGTTCGTGTGGAACGTCCGGATTTCAGGCCGGGATGAGGCGCGTCCAGCCGTGCTCATCGTTCGTTACGCCCTTCTGCAGACTGACGAGCTGCTGGCGCAGTTCGCTGGTCAACTTGCCGGTCTGTCCGTCTCCGACCAGAAACTCGCCGCCGGCATGTCGAACCAGGCCGATGCCGGCGAGGACCGCGGCCGTGCCGCAAGCGAAGGCTTCGACGAGCCTGCCACTGGCAGCGTCGTCTTGCCATTCCGCGAACGAGTAGGGGCGCTGCTCGACGCGCAAGCCCCTTTCTTCGGCAAGCACGATCACTGAGGCCCGGGTGATGCCCGGCAGAATCGTGCCGCCAAGGGGCGGGGTCACCACTGATCCATCGTTCATCACGAAGAAGACGTTCATGCCGCCGAGTTCTTCGACCCAGCGATGCTCTGCGGCGTCCAGGAAGACGACCTGATCGCAACCCTTCTTCGACGCCTCGGCTTGCGCCACGAGGCTGGCTGCGTAGTTTCCGCCGCATTTTGCCGCGCCAGTACCGCCGCTGGCTGCACGGGTGTATTCGGTCTCGACCCAAAGGGAGACGGCCTTCGCGCCGCCCTTGAAGTAGGCGCCGACCGGAGAGGCGATGATGCAGAAGACATATTCCTGAGCCGGACGAACGCCGAGAAACGCCTCGTTGGCGAACATGAAGGGGCGAAGGTACAGGCTGGCGTCGCCGGACGGAATCCAGGCCTTGTCAACGCGGACCAGTTCTTCGACCGCCTTCAGGAAGAGTTCTTCGGGTACAGGCGGCATCGCCATGCGGGTCGCCGACTGCGCGAAGCGGCGTGCATTCTCTTCAGGCCGAAAGAGCAGAATCCGGCCATCATCTGCGTTGTAGGCTTTCATGCCCTCGAAGATTTCCTGAGCGTAGTGCAGCACGGCGCTCGCAGGATCGAGCTCCAGGGGCCGCCTCGGCGTAACCTTCGCATCGTGCCAGCCCTTATCGGCAGTCCATCGTGCCAGGACCATATGATCCGTGAAGACCTTGCCGAAGCCGGGCGTTTCCAGTGCCTGAATGCGGTCGGCGTCGGAGACGGGAGACTTGTGGAGTTCGATTTTGATTTCAGGAGAGGCCGACRTCACGGTCATTGCTGGCACCTTGATAGTAAATTGAATAGTGGCGGCGACACTACCGCCGTCGAGCTGGTCTTGGAAAGGTCTGAATCAGCCGGTTTCGGCTTTGATCAGCGGAATAATCGCTGGATGTGGCTGACGTCGAGCAGCAAAATCGGGATCGAGCGCCTTCGATATTGGATGGCCCCTACATCAAGTGAATCCCGAACATCGGCGGTACTGAAAAGCATTCGGTTGGTTCGGGAAATTTCATCCTTATCGGGAAAGGCGGTCGCCAATCCCGCACCAGGGCTTTGGGATATAAGATCTCCAACTTGTCACCATGACAAGAAAATAGGTCAGCATTATTGACATAATTTTCCCCGCATGGTTTGTCGGCGGTATAGAAAATATGAGGAAACCCCATGCTGAACTGGGACACCATGTTTGCGTCGCGCTCGTCGCGCATGCGCGCATCCGAAATCCGCGAGCTCCTGAAGCTTCTCGACCGGCCCGACATCATCTCCTTTGCCGGCGGCATTCCTGATCCGGCGCTGTTTCCGGATCAGGAATTCAAGCAGGCCTATGCCGATATCTTCGACGGCGCCGCCGTCAATTCGGCGCTGCAATATTCGGTCAGCGAAGGCTACAAGCCGCTGCGCGAATGGCTGGTCGGGCAGATGGCGGCTCTCGGCATCCCTTGCGAGCTCGACAATGTCTTCATCGTGTCCGGTTCGCAGCAGGGCCTCGACTATCTCGGCAAGCTCTTCCTGTCGCCTGATGACACCGCACTCGTGACATGGCCGACCTATCTCGGCGCGCTGCAGGCCTTCAATGCCTATGAACCAGCCTACGATCAGCTGACGCCGAACGGCAACCGGACGCCCGAATCCTACCGTGCGGCCGCTTCCGCTGCCGGCGGCAAGGTGAAGTTCGCCTATCTTTCCGCCGACTTCTCCAACCCGACCGGCGAGACCGTCGATCTCGACGGCCGCAAAAAGGTCCTGGCACTGGCAGAAGATCTCGACATCGCCGTTATCGAGGATGCGGCCTACCAGTCGCTGCGTTACGACGGCGATCCGATCCCGCCGATCCTGGCGCTCGAGATCGCCGAGAAGGGCCATATCAACGATACGCGCACGATCTATTGCGGCAGCTTCTCGAAGACGCTGGCACCCGGTCTTCGCGTCGGCTTCATCGTCGCCAACGCGCCGGTCATCCGCAAGCTGGTGCTGATGAAGCAGGCGGCCGACCTGCATTCTTCGACGATCAACCAGATGGCGATATCAGATGTCGCCGAGCGCGGGTTCGATGCGCAGGTCGCCAGGATCAAGGCCGCCTACAGCCAACGCCGCGACTGCATGCTGGCCGCACTCGATAAATACATGCCGGAGGGCACCAGTTGGACAAAGCCGGAAGGCGGCATGTTCATCTGGATCACGCTGCCGGAGGGTATGGACGGCGCCAAGCTGCTGGCGAAATCGCTCGAAACCGCCAAGGTCGCCTTCGTGCCCGGCAAGGCGTTCTTCGCCGATGGTTCGGGCGCCAACACTTTCCGCGTCAGCTTCTCCTGCGCCAACGAGCAGATGATCGAGGACGGCATTGGCCGCCTGAGCGCGCTGATCTCGGCCGAAATCGGCGGCTGATTCCAGCCGCCCGGCTGACAGATCAAGGGCAGGGCGCCGATCAGAAGATCGTCGTCCAGCCTTCGTTCGCCGTCTCGCTCTTGCCGTAGCCGACCCGGTCGGCCACGGCGCCGTCGGCATTGCGAAGGATGATGTCGCCGCCCCTGTTGGCAAGCTGCGGGCCGCCGACTGCGGCATCGAGCGCTATGGTGCGCAGCTCGCCTGCGCTCAGCGATCCCAACAGCGTCTGGGTCCTGCCGTTTTCGTCCTCCAGCTTCCAGCCGTCGAGCGATGCCTCCATGTCGGAGCGGTTGATGATCGTCACCGTTTCGGCCTCGGTGCCGCCTTCACCGTTCACCGGGTTAATCAGCGCGGCGACGATACGCAGCGACGAGGCGACGATCGGCTGCGGCCGGCGTGTGCCTTCGCCGCGGCCCTGGCCGCCGCGACTGTCGGAAACCGGATGGCCGGTCGCCGCATCGGTGTTCCAGTTCTGCGACTGGAAGCAGAGAAAGATCGCCGCCCATTCGTCGGTATCGTTGAAATGGACGAGCAGGGCGCCGTCCTGGTTCGGCCCGTTGGTGGCCTTGAAGCTGCCGCCGTCGCCCTGGTTCATGTGGATGTCGTGGATGCCGTTGCCCGGTTCGAAGTCGAAATATTGGTCCGGCTTGTTGTTCTCGGGCCCCCAGGCCTCGCCGAAGGCGTAGAAGTGCRCGTCGGAATCGGCAATGCCTTCCTGGACGATCGGCTCGATGAAGTCACGCAGGTCATTCTTCGGCCCGGAGAGCTGGAAGGGCGCGACATTCATTTCTTCGCGCTCGATCAACCCGCCGCGGACATAATCGATTGCGAGCTCCGGACGGTCCTTGCGGATGTCGGTCAGGCCCATCGGCAGAGCTTCGAGCGCCTCCGTCAGCGCCGGATGCTTGAAACCGACGATATCGGCGTAGAGCAGGTCGTGCGGCGATTCCTTGGAGCGGACGTTGAGCGCGATGCGGTAGCTGACGCCATTCGCCTCGATGCGGATTTCGATATGGGGATCATTGTCGTCGTCGAGGGCAAGGGCGCTCGCCGTACCCTTCAGGACCGTGTAATTCTTCAGCATGGAGAACCTCGCGGCGGGTGGCGGGGTTTGACGATAACACGGCGAAAGTGCATCTTTTGTGACGCCTGTCTTCGCCGTGCGATGCCGGATCCGCTATCGCCTATTGCTGGAGATGCGGGCCGAAAAGCTCGAGGTCGGCTTCACCAAGCCTGTCGCTAACCGTGTTCAGCTGGTGCCAATAGGGATAGATCACCGGCGGCAGGCTGACCGCGTCGAGGCGCTTGCTTTCGTCGTCCGTGAGTTTCAGCGCGGCGGCGGCGATGTTGTCGTGGAACTGGGCTTCGGTGCGGCCGCCGATGATGACCGAGGTCACGGCCTTGCGGCCGATCAGCCAGGCGAGCGCCACCTGTGCCGCCGAAACGCCGCGCTCTTCGCCGATCGCGACCAACGTCTCGACGATGTTCCAAAGGCGGTTCTCATCGCGGATCGGCGGTTCGGTCCAGCCGGCGAACTGGCGCGTGCCTTCGGGGGCTGCCTGGTTGCGGCGATGCTTGCCGGAGAGCAGGCCGCCGGCGAGCGGGCTCCAGACCAGCACGCCGAGGCCCTGGTCGATCGAGATCGGCAGCAGCTCGTATTCGGCGTCGCGCGCCTCCAGCGTATAGTGGATCTGCTGGCTGACGAAGCGCTGGTATCTGTGCTCGTTGGCGATGCCGAGCGCCTTCATGATGTGCCAGCCGGAATAATTCGAGCAGCCGACGTAACGCACCTTGCCCTGCCTGATCAGGGTGTCGAGCGCTTCCATCGTCTCTTCCAGCGGCGTCTGGCCGTCCCATTCATGCACCTGGTAGAGGTCGATGACATCGGTCTTCAGGCGCTTGAGGCTCGCCTCGCATTCCCGGATCAGGTGGTAGCGCGACAGACCCTGGTCGTTCGGGCCGTCGCCCATGCTGAAGCGGGCCTTGGTGGCGAGCAACACGCCCTGCGGCCGCTTGCCGCCGAGCACATCGCCGATGATGTTTTCGCATTCGCCCGATGAATAGGCATTGGCGGTGTCGATCAGGTTGATGCCGGCATCGATGCACATGTCGATCATCTTGCGCGCCTCTGCAACGCCGAGGTCGCCGACGGTCTTTGCCCAGCCGACGCCACCGAAGGTCATCGTGCCCATTGTCAAAGTCGAAATCTTCAGGCCGGAACGGCCGAGCAGACGATATTCCATTGAAATTCCTCCCTCATCCAAATGTGAGTGACGTAGCGCAAAGCCCGGCAATGGCAAATCGCCGCGCGTTCACGCCTGCGTGAACTCGCTTGCGCGAACTCCCACGCTCGCTTGCGTGTGAACTTTCACACGCGGGTTCACTGGCGGGCGAGGATGATCAGGCGATCGGCCTCGGCAAAGGCCAGAAGATCCGATTTCCCGGGATTGACGACGACGCCGGAAAGATTGCGGGCGTCGGCTTCTCCCTGCCGCTGCCGTTGATAGCCGATCGCGACCTCGCCGCGGCGCAGCGCCGCAAGGCAGATCGTATAGAAGGTCAGCGGCTTGTCGATCGAAACATAGTCGGTGACGGGGCGCATGTAGATTTCCGAGCCGTCCTCGTCGAGCAGTTCGTCGAAGATCGCCGCCATCTGGCCGTTCTCGGAGGCCTGCGCCAGCATCAGGCTGACGAGCTTGTTGCTGACGACGAAATCGTCGGCGCGGGTGACRGCGGCAAGCTCACGGTTGCGCACGTCGATCATCTCGCTGACGATGCCGATGTGGCGGCCGGTTTTCTCGGCGATCCGGCGTAGCTGCAAAAGGGTGACGAGCGTGCGGGTGTCGGCGGGCTGTGCGGCCATGTGGTCGGAGTAGCCGTCGGAGTAGCCG